>JANQGP010000298.1 GCA_028277265.1 Woeseiaceae bacterium
GGTAAACTGACCCCTGATGTGTCGGCGTGATCGGACATGAGTAAACGATTGTATATCAGGACCATGGGCTGCCAGATGAACGAGTACGACTCGTCGATGATGGCGGACGTGTTGCGCGAGTCGCACGGCTACGAGCTGACCGATTCGCCGGACGATGCCGACCTGCTGCTCGTGAACACCTGCTCGATTCGTGAGAAGGCCCAGGAGAAGGTGTTCTCCGAGCTTGGACGCTGGCGCGCACTCAAGGAGAAGAACCCGGACGTCATGATCGGTGTGGGTGGCTGTGTCGCGAGCCAGGAAGGTGAGGGCATCACAAAGCGTGCACCGTTCGTCGACGTCGTATTCGGTCCGCAGACGCTGCACCGTCTGCCGGAGATGATTACCGACGCGGGCAGGAAATCGTCGTCGATCGTCGATGTATCGTTCCCGGAGATCGAGAAGTTCGATCGACTGCCCGAACCGCGAGCGGACGGGCCGACAGCGTTCGTATCGGTCATGGAGGGTTGCAGCAAGTATTGCAGCTTCTGCGTCGTGCCGTACACACGTGGCGAGGAGATCAGCCGACCGTTCGACGACGTGATCGCTGAAGTCGCCAGCCTCGCGGACCAGGGTGTTCGCGAAGTGAACCTGCTCGGCCAGAACGTCAACGCGTATCGCGGTCCGATGCATGACGGCGAGATCGCCGACCTCGCGACGCTCATCTACTATGTCGCGGCCATCGACGGTATCGATCGCATCCGATTCACGACATCGCATCCCGTCGAGTTCACGGACAGCCTGATCCAGGCGTATGCCGAGGTGCCCAAGCTCGCGAACTATCTGCACCTGCCGGTGCAACACGGTTCCGACCGGGTACTCGCCGCGATGAAGCGCGGTCACACGATCCTCGAGTACAAGCAGAAGATCCGCAAGCTGCGAAAGGCGCGTCCCGACATTTCGCTGAGTTCCGATTTCATCGTCGGATTTCCGGGCGAGACCGACAGGGACTTCGAGAAGCTCATTAGCCTTGTCGCCGAGATCGGCTTCGACCAGTCTTTCAGCTTCATCTACAGTGCGCGGCCCGGCACGCCGGCGGCAACGTTTGCCGACGATACGCCGCTCGGCGTGAAAAAGGAGCGGCTGCGAATTCTGCAGGCCCGCATCAATCAGCAGGCAATGGAAATCAGCCGCGCCATGATCGGCACAACCCAGCGCGTTCTCGTAGAGAGGGTCTCGAAGAAGAGCGACAGGCAGGTATCGGGCCGGACCGAGAACATGCGCTGGGTCAATTTCGACGCCGATCCGTCAGTTATCGGTGAGTTTGTCGACGTGGTCATTACCGAGGCATTGCCCAATTCACTGCGCGGGCGACTTGCAGACAGCAAGGCTGCCGCGTAGTCTCGACGTCAATGATCTATTGCCGAGATAGATTTATCACCGCTTCCGGTGCTTCTCCTGTCGTCCTGACGGGTGCTTTCCTACACAGAGGTTTCAAAAACAGATTTTGAGTGCTGTCCAGATTTCTCGGGACGTCGTCCTCGAGCCCGCCGATAACAACCGCCTTGCCAATCTTTGCGGTCAATTTGATGAGCACCTGCGGCAGATCGAACGCCGCCTCAATGTCGAAATCGCGAGTCGCGGCAATCGCTTCCGCGTCACCGGGCTCCCCGGTGCGGCTGAGGTCGGCGGCGACGTGCTGTCGAAGCTGTTCGAGATGACCGGTCACGAGCGGCTCGATCCGGAACGCGTGCACATGCTGTTGCAGGAGTCTTTCATGGACGATGCAGATGACATCGAAGTACCGGCGAACGAAGACGCAGCGGTTACGATCCAAACGCGCCGCAAGCTGATTCGACCGCGCGGTGCCAACCAGACCTCGTACATCAAGAGCATTCGCGAACACGATCTCGCCTTCGGCATTGGACCCGCAGGCACAGGCAAGACCTATCTTGCCGTCGCCGCCGCCGTCGATGCACTCGAGTCGGAGCAGATTCGACGCATCGTACTCGTCAGGCCGGCTGTCGAAGCCGGTGAGCGTCTCGGGTTCCTGCCCGGCGATCTGTCGCAAAAAGTCGATCCTTACTTGCGGCCGATGTACGACGCACTCTATGACATGATCGGCGCCGAGCGCGTTACGCGCCTGATTGAACGCAACGTCATCGAAATAGCGCCGCTTGCGTTCATGCGTGGCCGGTCACTCAATGAGTCGTTCGTCATTCTCGACGAGGCGCAGAATACGAGCGTCGAACAGATGAAGATGTTCCTGACGCGTATCGGGTTCGGCTCGCAGGCCATCGTGACGGGCGACATTACACAGGTCGATCTGCCGAACGGCCAGATGTCGGGCCTCAAGAACGCCACTGAAGTCCTGAGTGACGTTGAAGGCGTCGCGTTCACGTATTTCTCGCGCAAGGACGTCGTGCGTCATCATCTCGTGCAACGTATCGTGAAAGCCTACGAAGACAATGAACGTTCTGGTTGACGTTCAGCTGGCCTGTAGCGACGACACGATTCCCGAAGCCGACGACATCGACACCTGGGTCAGCCGCGCCGTCGTGGCCGCCGGCGAATCCCGCGACTGCGAGGTCTCCGTCCGCATCGTGAGCGCGGACGAAATCCGGGCGCTGAACCGCGAGTTCCGCGATAGCGACAGACCGACCAACGTACTCTCCTTTCCGACCGGACCGATCGAAGGTTTGCCCGCCGGGGAACCAGTGCCACTCGGCGACATCGTCGTGTGTGCAGAGGTCATTGCCGAAGAGGCAAGGGCGCAGGGCAAGCGGCCGGGGGATCATTGGGCGCACATGCTCGTGCACGGCACCCTGCACCTGTTGGGTTTCGACCACCAAGAAGAGCCGCAAGCCGCCGAAATGGAAAGTATTGAGACGGCGATCCTGACGGAGCATGGGCTCCGGGACCCTTATTAAGAGCCCGCGCATTGCTGATAGAATGACAGGACTATGAACGAAAAACCTCCCAGTACCAGCGGCCCGGGTGTCCCCGGCCTGGTCGCGCGCATCCGCCGCGCGTTCAGTGGCGAACCCTGGAGCCGAGACGAAATCCAGACCTTCATCGAATCGGAAGTCGAACTCGACGCCGAGGAGAAGAGCATGCTCACCGGGGTACTCGAAGTATCCGAGACCCAGGTGCGGGACGTCATGATCCCGCGTTCGCAGATGGTGGTCATCGATATCGAAGACGAATTCGACAAGACGCTGAAGATCATCGTCGAGTCCGGCCATTCCCGCTTCCCGGTCATCGGTGACGACAGGGACGAAGTGCTCGGCGTCCTGCTTGCCAAGGACCTGTTGCGGTACTTCGGCAGCGACGACGAGATATCGATTCGCAAACTGCTCCGACCGGCTGCGGTCATTCCCGAGTCGAAACGCCTGAACGCACTGCTCAACGAGTTCCGTGCCAGCCACAACCACATGGCCATCGTCGTCGACGAATACGGCGGTGTCGCCGGCCTGCTGACGATCGAGGACGTGCTCGAGGAAATCGTCGGCGAGATCGAGGATGAGCATGACGACGAGGAAGCCGAGTTCATCCGTCCTGACGGCGACCGCAACGGCAAGCCGAGCTTCGCTGTGCGCGCCCTGACGCGCGTGGAAGACTTCAACGAGTACTTCGAATGCGAGCTTCTGGACGAGGAATACGACACGATCGGCGGTCTCGTCATGCACGAGCTGGGCCGACTGCCGCGCCGGGGCGAAAAGATCTATTTCGGCGGCTTTGAGTTTGCCGTCGTCAGGGCGGACAAGCGTCGCATCGACGCGCTCCAGGTCCAGCGAGTCAGCGGCTGACTCGGTGGCATCCAAAGACATCCATCCAGTCTTCCTGATCCCGGCGGACAAGCCGGTCCTGAGTCGACTCATCGCGTTCGTCATCGGTGCGGCGACGACGCTCGCGTTCGCGCCTTTCAGCTGGCCGATCGTCGCGCCGTTGTTGTTGATGCCGCTGCTGTACGTCTGCCTTACGGTCTCGCCGCGAGACGCCGCAATGCATGCGTTCTGGTACGGCTTCGGGCTGTTCCTCACCGGTACGTACTGGATCTACATCTCGGTGCACGTCTTCGGGAACGCGGCGCTCTGGATCGCGCTGCTGCTGATGGTCGGCCTGGCGCTGATCATGGCCGTGATCACCTCACTGGGCGGCTGGCTGATTGCGCGTTTGTCGCAGGGCGAGCCCTGGTTACTGGTGTTCGTCGGGCCAGCCGCGTGGGTCATCGTCGAGTGGCTGCGCGGCTGGGTGTTGACCGGCTTCCCGTGGATGGCGTTCGGCTACGGCCAGATCGATACGGCCTTCGCGGGCTGGGCGCCCGTGATCGGTGTCTATGGCGTATCGTTCATGGTCGTACTGAGTGCCGCGGCCGTCATCGCGACACTGATGGCACAGTCGCCACGCGGCCGGATTGGCGGCGTTGCGGTAGTCCTGTTGCCATGGATGGTCGGCGGTGCTCTCGCGCAAGTCGACTGGTACGAGCCGGACGGCAAGGCGCTGCGCGCGACGATCGTTCAGGCCGGTGTGTCGCAGGACAAGAAGTGGGACCGCGCCCAGCTGCAGCCGACGATGGAGCACTACCTGGGCGCCACGCTCCGCGCCGCCGACAGCGACATCGTTCTATGGCCTGAAGTGGCGATTCCGGCGCTCGACGATCAGATCGGGAGCTTTCTCGCGCGTATCGAGCGTGATGCGCATCGCCGTGGCCAGACGGTCATTCTCGGCATCCTCGAGCGCAGTTTCGAGCGAAGTGTCGAGGGGCGGATCTTCAACAGCGTGCTGTTGCTTGGCGCGGGTGAACGTCAGTACTACCGCAAACGCCACCTCGTGCCTTTCGGAGAGTACTTCCCGGTGCCGCCCAGCGTGCGCAGGTGGATGAGGATGCAGAATCTGCCGCATTCCGACCTCGCGAAGGGCGATGACGTGCAGCCTTTGCTGACGTCGGCCGATGGCACGAAGTTCGGCACGGCTATTTGCTACGAGGATGCCTACGGCGCCGAGCAACGCTACGCGCTGCCCGAAGCGGGCATCCTCATCAACGTCAGCAATGACGCCTGGTTCGGGGATTCGATCGCGCCGCATCAGCATCTAGAGATCGCCCGCATGCGATCTCTCGAATTCGGTCGTCCGACGATACGGTCCACGAACACGGGCATCAGTGCATTCATCGGTCCTGCCGGCGAGTTGTTGCAGACCGGCAAGCAGTTCGAGCCGGAGTTCATGACCGCGGACGTCGTGCCGATGAAGGGACTCACGCCGTATGCGGGTGCCGGTAACTGGCCAATCATCGGTCTCGGCTTAACGATTCTCGGCTTCTTCCTGATTCGCAATCGCGCCAGCCTCTGATACCCTTCCGGGTTTCGATCCCGAACGACGAAAACAGCCCCATGAGCACGCCCTACAAGCCCGAAACGGTCGAGCAGGAAGCCCGGCAATACTGGGACGATGCCCGAAGCTTCGAGGTCGACGAAGATCCGGACAAGGACAAGTTCTACTGCCTCACGATGTTCCCGTACCCGAGCGGCAAGCTTCACATGGGGCACGTCCGCGTCTTCACGATTTCGGACGTCATCGCACGCTACCAGCGCATGCAGGGTAAGCACGTGCTGCAGCCGATGGGCTGGGACGCGTTCGGCATGCCGGCCGAAAACGCGGCGATCAGACATGGCGTGCCGCCGGCCGAGTGGACCTACAGGAATATCGCCGAGATGCGCGGCCAGCTCGACAAGCTCGGCTACGGTTATGACTGGTCGCGCGAAATTACGACCTGCCGTCCCGAGTACTACCGCTGGGAGCAGTGGCTATTCACGAAGATGTTCGAAAAGGGCCTCGTGTATCGCAAGAATTCGGTCGTAAACTGGGACCCGGTCGACCAGACCGTGCTGGCGAACGAACAGGTCATCGACGGACGCGGCTGGCGCTCCGATGCGCTCGTCGAGCGGCGAGAGATTCCGCAATGGTTCATGAAGACGACGGCGTATGCCGACGAGCTGCTTGACGAACTCGATCGTATGCCGGGCTGGCCGGACTCGGTCAAGACGATGCAGCGCAACTGGATCGGTCGCTCCGAGGGCATGGAACTATCGTTCGACGTCGAGGGTGAGGACGAGCCGCTGACGGTCTACACGACACGGCCGGACACGCTCATGGGCGTTACGTACATGGCCGTTGCCGCTGAGCATCCGTTAGCCGCGAAAGCCGCTGAATCCAGTGCCGATGTCGCTGCATTCATCGAGGAGTGCGTGCAGACCGACGCCGCGGAAGCAACGCTCGAGACGATGGAGAAGAAAGGCATGCCGCTCGGCATCTCCGCGATTCATCCGCTGACGGGGGAGGCGGTGCCGCTGTGGGTCGCGAACTTCGTCCTGATGAGCTACGGCACGGGCGCGGTCATGGCGGTGCCCGGCCACGACGAGCGCGACTGGGAGTTTGCGAAGAAGCACGGTGTGCCTATCCGGCAGGTCATTGCGCCGGCCGACGGCGGCGAAATCGACATACAGGAACAGGTGTTCGTCGACAAAGGCGTGCTCGTCAACTCCGGCAAGTATGACGGCATGGATTTCGATACGGCGTTCAATGCCATTGCCGATCATTTCGAGGAGACCGGCCGCGGCCGTCGCACGATCAACTATCGCCTGCGCGACTGGGGCGTATCCCGGCAACGCTACTGGGGCGCGCCGATTCCGATCATCTACTGTGACGATTGTGGCGCCGTGCCGGTGCCGGAAGAGGACCTGCCCGTCGTGTTGCCCGAGGACGTCAAGGTCACTGGCACGGGGTCGCCGCTCAAGGACATGCCCGGGTTCGTCAACGTTGCCTGCCCGAAGTGCGGCAAGGACGCCACGCGCGAAACGGACACGTTCGATACGTTTGTCGAGTCGTCCTGGTACTTCGCGCGCTATGCATGCCCCGACAACGACACGGCAATGCTCGACGATCGCGCCGCGTACTGGACGCCAGTCGATCAGTACACCGGCGGCGTCGAACACGCCATCCTGCACCTGCTCTACTCCCGGTTCTTTCAGCGTGTCATGCGTGACGAAGGCCTGACGGACGTCTCCGAGCCCTTCACCAACCTGTTGACGCAGGGCATGGTGCTCAAGGACGGTGCGAAGATGTCCAAGAACAAGGGCAACGTGGTCGATCCGCAGGAACTGATCGAGCGTTACGGTGCGGACACGGTGCGGCTGTTCATGATGTTCGCGGCGCCGCCTGAGCAGTCTCTCGAATGGTCCGACGACGGCGTACAGGGCAGCTATCGCTTTCTCAAGCGATTCTGGACCGCCGTTGTCGATCACGCGGCTGCCGGCCCCGTCGAGGCCTTGCGCAAAGACATGCTAGATGAGAGCCAGAAAGCGTTACGCCGCAAGACGCACCAGACGATCGCCAAGATCTCGGACGACATAGGCCGCCGTTCGAGTTTCAACACGGCCGTTGCGGCGTCAATGGAACTCATCAACGCGGTCAACCGGTTTGACGACGCCTCGGAACAGGGCAGGGCGGTCGAGCGCGAGGCACTCGAGTCGGTCGTCCTGATGTTGTCGCCGATGACGCCGCACATTTGCCATGTGTTGTGGCGTATGCTCGGCCACGAGACGGCGCCGATTGACGAGCGCTGGCCCACGTTTGACGAGTCGGCGCTCGAACTCGACATGATCGAGCTGGTCGTCCAGGTGAACGGAAAATTGCGGGGCCGGGTTTCGGTACCGGCTGACGCCGGCAAGGACGCGATCGAAGGTCTCGCCCTGGCCGACGCAAACGTGCGGCGCTTCGTCGAGGACAAGCCGGTCCGCAAGGTCATCGTCGTACCCGGGCGCCTGGTCAACGTCGTTGTCTAGAGTCGCGGCACTGGCATTCGCCGCCATGCTTGCGGGTTGTGGCTTTCAGCTGCAGGGAGCGTTGACGACGCCGGCAGCCATGGAACGAACCTATATCTCCACGGTGGACCGGCACAGTGCCTTCTACCGTGAAATCCATGCGTCATTGCGCGCCGCGGGTGTCGACGTTGTCGACTCCCCGGCGAGCGCGACCGCGACGTTTACGATCTCCTACGACGATACGGACCAGCGTGTCCTTTCTGTATCGGCGCGCAACGTGCCGACCGAATACGAGGTTTACTACACGGTCCGGTACGCGCTCGAAACGGCGACCGGGAACCTGCTCGAACCGCAAACGCTGACCCTGACGCGAGATTACACGTACGACTCGACGCTCGTGTTGGGAAAGGCACATGAGGAATCGCAGCTACGCGAAGCGATCGTCGACGATCTCGTGCGCATCGTACTCAAACAGATCTCGACACTTTGAATGGGGTTCTCACCGTCGCCGACGTCGGTGCGGTTGCGCTGACCGGCCTCCTGGACCGTTATGGTCTCGAGCTTTGCCTCGGGTCGTCGAACACGGCGATCCCCGGCAGTTTCTGGGGCGATTCGGAGGCCGGCGTCATCGGTCGCAGGGTATTCGTCCGTGACGATACGCCCGTGCATTCGTTCCTGCACGAGACCTGCCATATCGTTTGCATGGATGAAAGGCGCCGCGCCGGTCTCGATCGGGACGCGGGCGGCGATGATCTCGAAGAGGCGGCTGTCTGTTACCTGCAAGTGCTGCTGGCCGATTTCATCAAGGGCGCCGGGCGCGAACGGCTGATGCAGGACATGGATGCCTGGGGCTACAGTTTTCGCCTGGGGAGTACGCGTGCGTGGTTCGAAGGTGACGCCGAAGATGCTCGGGAATTCCTTCTGAATCATGGTCTTATAGACAATGATGACCTGCCGGCCTTTGCCCTGAGGGCTTGAAGACGCGCCGGTGTATAGTTCGGTATGGCCTGGCTGCGCTACCTCGTCTACTTCATCGCGATCGCGTTCGTCACGTGGGCATTGACGGCGCTCGAACTCTCGTCGCCAGGCAGCCTCAGGCTCCATGTTCTCGTGGACCCGTCCGATGTCTACGGCACGAGCGAGTTTTCGCCGGTCGAGATCATCCAGGCCATCGTGCTCGTAGCCTGCGGCGGCCTCATGGCCTGGGTCGCCTGGTTTTGTCCGACACAGAGGCCATTGGCGTTCCCGTTCGGCGGACTGGCGCTGGCGTTCTTCATTCGCGAGCTCGACTATTTTCTCGATCGCTATATCGCTGACAATTTCTGGCAGGTCATGATCGCTATCGTCGGCGCACTCGTCATCGCGTATACCTACCGTCACCGGCGGCGACTGCAGATCGCCCTTGCAAGGTTGTGGCCCTCGCCCGGGCTGACGCTGATGTTCGCCGGTGCCGTTATCCTGTTCGCTTTCGCGCGCCTCGTCGGGCACGAACCACTATGGATGTCGATCCTCGGTGACGACTACCGGCGCGTCATCAAGCTCGCGATCGAGGAGTTTATCGAGCTGATCGGGTACTTCCTGTGGATGATCGGAGCGATCGAGTATGCGTTGCAGGCTCGGGCGATTGCCTATCGCGAGCCACGGGCCGCAGCGAGTCGTCTACGAGACAAGCGCCGTCATGAGTCCGAAGGGAAGTTCTGAAAAGGACTCGGTGCGGTCGTTTTCGAAAGGTGCTCAGAGAATAGTCGGGTTCGGCGCGTCGCCGTACACGTCTTCGGGATCGAAGACTTTCTCGGTTTCGGTCCACTCGAGCCGGACATGACCCTGGGCCTGTTTCGCCTCGAAATCGCCGCCGACCGGTACCTTGCGATAAAAGCATGAGCGGTACCCGACGTGGCAGCTTGCGCCGCCCGCGACATCGACGCGAAGCCAGACGCAGTCCTGATCGTCGTCAATCAGGAGCTCGCGCACCGTCTGCACCAACCCGCTGGTCGCGCCTTTGTGCCACAACACACGGCGGCTGCGGCTCCAGTAGTGCGCTTCGCCAGTGGCGATCGTCAGTTGCAGAGCTTCTGCGTTCATGAACCCCTGCATCAGGACCTCGCCGCTGTCCGCATCCGTCGTGACTACCGTGATCAACCCGCGGTCGTCGAATTTGGGTGCGAG
>JANQGP010000320.1 GCA_028277265.1 Woeseiaceae bacterium
GTTGTTGAGCACCTTCGCCGCGACGAGCACGCCCTCCTCGCACGGGATGTCTTTCGACAGGCGCAACTCGAACGCAAGGTCGTTGTGCTGCGCGACCGACGCAATCTTGTCCACGACGACGCTTTTCATATGAGGTCCTGTTCTCCGCCCGCCCGCGTCTGCAAGGTACCCGGCAGCGACAGGACGCGGGCGTAGCCGAGGGCGTCGGCAGGCGTCCACTCGCCCGCCGCTTCGCCGTACACGCCCTTGGTGGCCGCGAGCAGCGAATACTCGGACTCCACGCCGTCAATGAACAGCTGGCCCGGCCGCAACGTGAAGTTCACAGTGCCGGTGACGCGGCGTTGAGACGCCTTGAGCAACGCCTCGATGTCCCCGCACGCGAGGTCGAGCTGCTTGCCTTCGTGCACGAGGTCGCCGTAGACGGCCGCAACCGAGTCCTTGATGCGCGCTTGCTGCGCGCTCAGTACGAGTTTCTCGAGTTCGCGGTGCGCGGTGATCAGCGTGATAGCGGCCGGCGCTTCGAACGCGACGCGGCCTTTCGTGCCGAGCACGGTGTCGCCGAGGTGAATGCCGCGGCCGATACCATAGGCGCCCGCGAGCTTTTCGAGCCGTTCGATGAGTGCGACGGGCGGCAGTGCCTTGCCATCGAGTCTGGCCGGAATGCCTTTGACGAAGTCGAGCGTATGGGTGGACGGCTCGAGCGGTTCCGTGAATGCGTTCGCGGACAATACCCAGGCCGATTCCGGAATCGAGTCTGCCGAAGTCAGGGTTTCCTGCCCGCCGATCGTGATACCCCACAGGCCCCGATTGATCGAGTACGCCGACCCTTGCGGCGGCAGCGGCATATCGTGATCCTCGAGGTAGGCGAGTTGCTCCTCGCGGACCCAGCTGTTGTCGCGCACGGGCGCAAGAACCTCGAGCCCCGGGTTCAGCGTCCGTAGCGCCACCTCGAATCGCACCTGGTCGTTACCTGCCGCCGTGCAGCCGTGCGCGACCGTCGTGGCGCCTCTTTCGCGTGCGATCGCTGCAAGCTTTGCGGCTTGCAGGCCGCGCTCGGCGCCGACGCACAACGGATACGCGTTGCCTCGCAGGACATTGCCGGCGATCAGGTGCCGGATGACGGTCTCGAAGAACTCTTGCTTGGCATCGATGAGCACGTGCTCGACGGCGCCGAGAGCCAATGCGCGATTCTCGAGCGCAACGGCAGCGTCGTCGTCGATGCCGCCCGTGTCGACGCAGGCGGTAATGACCTCGCGACCGTGGTTTTCCCTGAGCCACGGCACGCAGAACGATGTGTCGAGGCCGCCCGAGAAGGCGAGGATGATCGGTGTTGTGTCCTTGCTCACAGTATCTCCGTGTCAGGATCGAGTCGCATGCTCGATCCGCGAAACCAGGTTCTTTTGTGCGTGCGCCGACTCGGTCGCGACGAAAATCGTGTCATCGCCGGCGATCGTGCCGATCATGCCGGGCCAGCCGCTGCGATCGAGCGCGAGGGCGACGCGCTGTGCGGCGCCGATACCGGTGCGGATGACGAGCAGATTCGAGCCGGCCGGCGTCGAACTGCGCAACAGGTCGGCAACCGCGGCGACCTGGTCGTCGCCCACGTCCGCGGCTGCGGGCAGCTCGTAGCCCTGTGCGGTCTTGACGGCCCCGATCTCGCGGAGGTCACGACTGACACTCGACTGCGTCGCTGCGTGACCGAGCGATTCGAGCGCGGCCACGAGCGACGCCTGCGTCGTCGCCGGCTGTTCGAGCAACAGCCGTCGAATCGCGGCGCGCCGCTGGCGCTGGTCTTCGGTCGTGGGCGGCATGGTCCGTTTACCGTCAAAATGAATAAATATGTGCATATTTGTTGCATAATGCGCATAGCCCGTCAACCCCCGACCGCAATTTTTTGTCGCCGGATGGGTTACACTGCGCCGCTTTCGAGCGAACGGAGCACTCTCTTGGCCCTGCCTGAATGCGTAGAAGTGTCGACGGGCATGAATCCGGTCGGTAGTGTGATCTGGCTTCACGGCCTCGGCGCCGATGGCCACGATTTCGAGCCGATCGTCCCCGAATTGCGCCTGCCGGACGACCTGCCGATCAGGTTCGTGTTCCCGCACGCGCCGGTTCGGCCCGTGACGATCAATGGCGGCATGGCCATGCGCGCCTGGTACGACATCGTGAGCCTCGATGCCGAGGGACGCGCCGACGCGGCCGGCGTGCAGGAAAGCACGGCCATTGTCGAGGCGCTGATCGCCCGGGAAGTTGAACGCGGCGTGGCGCCGGACCGCATCGTCGTTGCCGGTTTTTCAATGGGCGGCGCGATCGTCATCAATACCGCGCTGCATACCGCGCATCGCCTCGCCGGACTCATGGCGCTGTCCACCTACATTCCGATACCTTCGGCCGTCGATGGCTCCACGGGCAGTCGCGACATCCCTGTGTTCATGGCTCACGGGACGTTCGATCCGATGCTGCCGCTGCAGTGGGGCCAGCTGTCGGCGCAGAAACTGAAGGACGCGGGCTTCACGATCGAGTGGCACGATTACCCGATGGCGCACGCCGTCTGCCCGGACGAGATTCGCGACATTCGCGAATGGTTGCTCCGGGTGTACGAGGGCTGAACCGGCGAACGCTAACCCAATAGATGAAACAGCGCGGTACCTGCGAAGGTGCCGAGCGCGTAGCCGAGCACACCGACCAGTACGCCGGGCGTGACGAGGTCGTGCCAGCCGCGTGCCGCAGCCAGCGCCGGTGCCGTCGTGGCGCCGAGGACGGCCGCATTCGACGCCGTGACGAGTTCGGGCAGCGTGAGCCGGAACAGCCGGCCCGCCGCAAGCAGCACGACGAGGTGGACGCTGAGCAGAATGGTGACCAGCAATACGAGCAACGGCGCGATCCGGATCATCGCGACGAGATCGGCGCCGGCGGCAATCGCGGCGAAAAACACGAACGCCAGGCCGACGCCGAGTTCGAAACCGCCGCGCAGTCTGGCCATCCATTCGGGAACCGCCGTCGCCGCGATGAGCACGAGCACGGTGATGATCGCGTAGCGCAAGCTGGGCATCGCGATCGCGGCCGTGATCGCGTCGCCGATCGCCACGAAGCTGATCGCAGCCGCCAATGCGAGCGTCAGGGTCGTCGCGGATATACCGCTGTCGGTCCGGCCGTCGGCCGGCGCATTGCCGTGTTCGTGCCGAGCGAAGCGTTTTGCGAGCCAATGCCACCCCGGCAACAGCGCCAGCACGCTGAGGAACAGCGCACTGAACAGGTTGTCGGTCGCCGTGGCGGCGGAGAAGAACGACGCGTCCGTCCGCAGCCCCGTAATCTCCCCCAGCGCGGCGTAGTTGACGGAACCCCCGATATAGGTCGAGGCGAACAGGCCGGCGATACCGGCCTCGCGCAGGGCCGGATCGGTCTGGGCCGCGGGCGCCAGCGCGCTGAGGTCGAGCATTGCGACGGCAATCAGCACGCCCGCGATGGTACCGAGGCTCGCGACGAGAAACGCGATGGTCATGCGCGTCGTCTCGAAGATCATGTGCCGCAGGTTGGCGCGAAAGAGAAACAACGGAATCAGCACCGGGACGAAATAGCTGAACACGAAATCGAACGCCGGCGCCGAGTGCGGGATCACGTTGAGGTTGGCCGCGGCGATTGCGGCGAGGATGGCGATGACGGCCCCTGTCAGGTGCGAACCGATGCGCGTTCGCTCGGCCAGGAACGAGGCACCCGCGATTACGAACAACACGGCCATCAGGGCGAAGTGATTGTCGGCGGGAATGAGCGTCATCAAGACTCCTTCGCTTCGAACGTAAATCGCGATTCGCCCGTCCGCCTGCCGGCCGGATCGAAACGCCGCTCGGTGAACTGCCAGTTGCCGTCGCCGCCGGCGAGGACGACCGTCGTGCAGCGGGTCCCGTAGTCGGGCAACACGATAAATGGCGCACTGATCGCATGCGCGGTGGAGAGATCGAGGTGGCCGGTCTCGACGTCGTCCACGGGCGCCCTGTCACGATCGTTCATCATTCGCATGAGGCTGCTTTCATTGACGGTATCGGTTGCGATCAGCTCGGACAGCCTGCGTTTGCTCGCCTCGACCTTGTGCCACGGACCGTCGAGGAGTGCATTGCTGAGTCCGTAGACACCGGGCTCGAGCGAGCGCATGCCGTCTTCACGATTCGAGAGGTAGGCGACGTCGGTTGCGGT
>JANQGP010000476.1 GCA_028277265.1 Woeseiaceae bacterium
GAACCGGGTCCGGCGGGTTGCCGGCACGTCGGGCATTTATGCACAACGCTTCCGCGTCGCCTATTTTTTCAGTGTCTGATGCGCCTCATTTCAATCCGAGTGTTTTGAAACGTGCATAACCCATTGTTTTACATGGATAAACGAAAATGGACACAAAATAGTCATATTGACGACCGGGTTTTAAAATCCGCACCTTACGGCATTCGTTCAATTTTCTTCCACAAACTTATCCACAGGTTCTGTGGATAAAATCCGGGGGCTTGCGACGACTGCATCTTACCTATATGCTACGCGCCCTTTTTCGCAGAGAAGCGTGCTCCGGAGAGCAACAATGAAAGCCGATATCCACCCCAATTACGACACCATCAAGGTTACCTGTAGTTGTGGCAACGAGTTCGAAACCCGTTCGACGCTCGGCGAGGATCTCCTGATCGAAGTGTGCTCCTCGTGCCATCCGTTTTATACCGGCAAGCAGAAGATCGTCGACACCGGCGGTCGCGTGGACAAGTTCCGCAAGAAGTACGGAATGAGCTGAAGCCAGATGCGCGCCGGGCGCGGCCCCCGGTACCATCGTTCTGGTACTCGACTTTCGTCTATCCACGACTCCCTGCAAAGGGGGTGTCTGCTATGCTCGTCAGGTTTTGAGGACCGGGAAGCAAGAGGATAACAATGAGCCAGGACGCCTATCGCCTGATCGGCCCGCGCGGCAACGAAATGGAATTGCCCGTCCACCGCGGAACCACGGGCCCCGATGTCATCGATGTAGCTCGCCTTTACCGCGAGAAGGGCGTATTCACCTACGATCCCGGCTTCGTTTCGACGGCTAGCTGCAAATCGGACATCACCTTCATCGACGGCGAAGAAGGCGTGCTCATGTACCGCGGCTATCCCGTGGAGCAGCTCGCCGCCAAGTCCAGCTTCATCGAAGTCTGCCATCTGCTGTTGCACGGCAGCCTGCCGACACAGGCTGAGCTCGACGATTTCGAAAATACGATTCGTCGCCACACCATGCTCAACGAGGGCATGCTGAACTTTTTCAAGGGCTTCCGCTACGACGCCCATCCGATGGCGATGCTGTCGGCGGTCGTGGGTTCGATGTCGGCGTATTACCACGACGAGATGGATTCCTCGAATCCCGATCATCGGGACATCTTCGCCCACCGCATCCTGGCGAAGCTGCCGACGATCGCGGCCGCGGCCTACAAGCTCAACATCGGACAGCCGTTCATCTATCCGCGTAACGATCTGAACTACTCGGAGAACTTCCTGCACATGATGTTCGCGGTGCCGGCCGAACCTTACGAGATCGACCCGGTGGCATCCGAGGCGCTCGATTTGTTGTTCATTCTGCACGCCGATCACGAGCAGAACTGCTCGACGTCGACCGTACGCATGGCCGCGAGTTCGCAGGCCAACCCGTACTCCGCTATCGCGGGCGGCATTTCGGCGCTCTGGGGCCCGGCGCACGGCGGCGCCAACGAAGCCGTGCTGCGCATGCTCAACGAAATCGGCGACGCCAGCCAGATCGGCAAGTACGTCGACAAGGCCAAAGACAAGAACGACCCGTTCCGCCTGATGGGCTTCGGTCACCGCGTCTACAAGAACTTCGACCCGCGCGCCACGATCATTCGCGAAATGTGTCACAAGGTACTCGACCAGCTCGATCGTGAAGACACGCCGCTGTTCGATCTCGCTCGCGAACTCGAGCAGGTCGCTCTCCACGATGACTACTTCAAGGAGCGTAATCTGTACCCGAACGTCGACTTCTACTCGGGCATCATCTACAAGGCGCTCGGCATTCCGACGTCGATGTTCACGGTCATGTTCGCGATGGGCCGCTCGGTTGGCTGGGTTGCACACTGGCGCGAGATGATCACCGATCCGCAGATCAAGATCGCCCGTCCTCGCCAGCTGTACATCGGCGAGCCTAAGCGCGATTACGTGGATATCGCAAAGCGATAATAGAGATAATAGAAGGGGGGACATCCCCTTCCAGGGGTGTCCCCCTTTGGCAGGGATACGTGCCGGAGGCATTCGCGGAGCTAGCGCAACCGCGGCACGTGCCAGTGGTGCCCAGCATGTGTCCCCCCTTCTATTGTCAGTCGTGTGCGAGCAATTCCTGAACCACGGCACTGTCGGCTCGTTTCATCGGCTTGCCCGTGACCGGGCTCATCGGCGCCTGGCGAATACCGTCAATCGGAAACACGGTCGCCTGGATCGGGCTGTGGCTGTGGTGAAATTCGAAACCCGCGTAGGTTTCGAAGCGGTCGCGGCGGCTCTTCAGCCGGCGTTCGTACGGCCGATAGGCGACGCCGATTCCGTCGAGTTCCATCGCGACGACCTCCGGGGCGTCGGCAAACACGTGCAGATTGATCGCGGAATCCTCGTCGGCGGTCCCGGCCAGCACCGGGCCGACGAGACGCGGCGTGAAATCCGCCAGAAGTTCCATCGCGGACAGGGCGGCGACGCGCATCATGCGCAGCCGGTCGTGGTGCGAATCGCCACCGAACAAGGCGAGGTGATCGGCCACGGCCGTCTCGATCTCGGCGTTGCCGGGCAACGACCCGCGACCGTTGATGCCAAGCCGTTCGGCAGCTTTTTGCTTGGCGACGCGGTAGTCGCGCACGCCATGATTGACGATGATACGGGCCGCCTCCTGGGCCACCACCTGGCGCTCCCGCTCGGAGCCGTTATTGCGTTTCTTCGGCATAGTCAGAAGAGAGACTCGGATTCCTCGTCAGGGTTCTCTTCAGATGCTTCATCGGGTTCCGGGTCGAAGCCCGATGCGTCGTTGAAGATGTCGGGTATCTCATCGACGAACTCGCATTCGGGGACCTGGTCGTCACGGAAAACCTCGAAAATGGCGTTGCGCTGACCCGCGCGTGCCGGGCAACCCGACTCGGGATCGATGCGTACCGTAATGATGCCATCAGGCATCGGCATCTGGTTCTCGGGCACGCCTTCGAGGGCGATGCGCGCGAATTCGATCCAGATCGGCAGGGCCGTCCGCGAGCCTTCCTCGCCGGGTCCGAGCGGCAGGTCGTCGTCGTAGCCGACCCAGACGACGGCAGCGATGTCGCCATTGAAGCCGCCGAACCATGCATCGCGGCGATCGTTCGATGTGCCGGTCTTGCCGGACAGGTCGCGCCGGCCGAGGACGCGCGCCTTGCGCCCGGTACCTCGCATGATGACGTCGCGCATCATGTCCTGAACCAGGAATGCGTTTTGCGCGGAGATCGACTGCGGGGCGAGGTTCAGGCCCTCGAACAGCTCCGGATCCACCGAAGCATCGGGCTGGTAAACGGTCGCGATCCCGGCCATCTCGTCGAGCGTCATCTGCTCCTCGCTGCCGATCTCATCGTCAAACAGGAACTCCCGTTCCTCGTCCGGAACGCAGGATTCGCAAACGAACGAGGGCTCCGCGCGATACAGCGTCTCGCCCTCGGGGCCATAGATCGCGTCGATGACGTAAGGCTTCACCGCGTGGCCGCCGTTCGCGATTACCGCATAGCCTTGCGCCATGTCGAGCGGCGACGCGGCGCCGCCGCCGAGCGCCAGCGAGCCGTTACGCGGCAGGGCGGCGCCGCCGAAGCCGAACTTCTCGATGTGCCGCACGGCATTGCCGATGCCGGTTTCGAACAAGAGCAGCCGTACCGACACGAGGTTCATCGACCGGACGAGCGCATCGCGCATGCGCGTCGGACCGTAGAAGCGCCCGCTGTAGTTGATGGGGCGCCAGACTGCCTCGAGCTCAGAGGAGTTGATGACGACCGGCGCATCGAGAACGACCGTCGCCGGCGTGTTGCCGTGCTCGAGCGCGGCCGAATAGATGAACGGCTTGAACGAGGAGCCCGGCTGACGAAAAGCCTGGCGGGCGCGGTTGAACTTGCTGGTCGTGAAGTCGAAGCCGCCGGTCAGCGCGCCGACCGCGCCGTCGTAAGGGTCGATGGACACGACGGCGCCCTGCGCCTCGGGTTCCTGCGCCAGCGCCCATGTGCCTGCCGTTGTCGGCATCACGTAGATGACGTCACCGACGTTGAGGACTTCCGCAGCGGTCTCCGGAGCCGGCCCCTTCGTTTCGCGATCGATCTGTTCCCCGGCCCACCGGATGCCCTTCCACGGGAGCGAGTCTTTCCTGCCACCGCGAAGGACGATATCCGCGGTGTTGTTTTCGTTGACGGCCGTGACGAGCGCGACACTGAGGCCACCCGGCGCGTACTGATCGAGCACCTGGCGAACTTCAGGCGGCCACGCCTCGAACGGCGTGGCGAGCATCGTCTCGTCGAGTTCGACGCTGTCCAGGGCGCCACGGTAGCCGCGACGCCGTGTGAACTCGAGCAAGCCGTTGCGCAGCGAGTAGTTGGCGGCCCGTTGCAGGCGCGAGTCGAGCGACGTGACGACCTGGTAACCGTCGGTATACGTGCTCTCGCCGTAGCGGGCGAGCATTTCGCTGCGCACCATCTCGGCAACGAACGGCGCACTCAGTTCGATATTGGCGCCGTGCAGGCGCGACTCGACAGGGAAGTCCATTGCCTCGTCGTAGGTCGCCTTGTCGACGTAACCGAGGTCGAGCATCCGGCCAAGCACATAGCCGCGGCGCATCTCGGCGTTCGCTGCGCTGTAGACCGGGTTGTAGCGAGACGGCGCCGGCAGCACACCGGCCAGCGTCGCGGCTTCGGCTTCGTTGATGTCGGCAAGATTCTTGTTGAAGTAGACCTGCGCCGCCGCCGCGACACCGTAGGCGCGCTGACCGAAGAACATCCGGTTGAGGAACAGCGCCATGATCTGTTCCTTGGTGAATTCCTGCTCGATCTTCCAGGCGAGGAACGCCTCGCGCAGCTTACGGGTGTAAAGGCGCTCGCGCGTCAGGAAATAGTCGCGGGCAAGCTGTTGCGTCAGTGTCGAGCCGCCGGTCGGGTCGCCCGTTGTTATCAGTTCGACGATGCCACGCAGGATGCCGCGATAGTCGATGCCCGGGTGCTCGAAGAAGCGCTGGTCCTCGGCGGCGACAAAGGCGTCGACAACGTGCTGCGGCAGGTCATCCCAGGTCACGAGGATGCGGCGGCGCTCGCCGATCTCCGATATCAGGTAGCCGTCGCGGCTGTATATCCTGAGTGGAATCTGCAACGGAATATCGCGAATCGTTTCCGCGGCGGGCAGGCCGGGCTGCACGTAGTAGTAGGCACCGACGACGCCGGCGACGGCCGAAATCGTTGCAATGGCGCCCAGACCGAGCAACACAATCAGGGCACGGATCGGCCTATGTCGTCTTATGTGACGTGTGCCCAATTCTTTTTCCGTTGATTTATGCATAGTTACAGGCGTTTTCGACCGAATCACCCGATTTTTCCGGGCGTTTCACGTCCTTATTGAAGAGTACGGTGATGCTCGGCCGATGGCTGGAATGTGGCTTTTTCGGGGCACGTGTCCGGGATAGGCAGCGGTTGGCGGCGATGATAGTCACAGCCGCTTGAATGCTGCAATAACAGGTCTCACTCTAGGGCACCGACTGGTTCACGGAATCCGCTCGAAATGCTGCTTACCATAGGGATGTCTGGATCGTGAGCAAAGTCACGTTTTATTTAACATTTTATTGATATATAGTTAAATCGCCTTGCTCACGTTCGGCTCATATTTGACTCGCAACTTACCGACTTAGAAGGAAATTTACGTGCTTTTCGGCAACAAACAACAGCCATTGCTGGGCCTCGATATCACGACCTCGTCGGTCAAGTTGATAGAGCTCTCGCA
>JANQGP010000215.1 GCA_028277265.1 Woeseiaceae bacterium
GCCGATTTCGGGAAAGGCGGCAGCTTGGCGATGTCTCCGGGATCGTGCTGAATGACGACGATCGGTTTGAGCGCGGAAATTATGGATTCAAAGCGCTCCATCGATGCCAGCGTATCCGCCCGGCTCAGGTTCCACTTCGACACGATGCGCGTGCCCACCTCGCTCTGGAAGTGATACAGATCGCCACTCAGTAGTACGTAGCCCGTTTCAGACAGCCTGACAAGCAGCCCTGCGTGCCCGGGTGCATGACCAGGCAACGTTATGATGCTGACAGTGCCGTCGCCAAATACGTCGTGGTCGCCGTCGAATCCGGTCATCATCGATTCGCCGGCAAACCACGCGTGGAGCCTGGTATGCGCGTTGCCGGGTGGGTTTTCGCGAATCCAGTTGATGCTCGATTCGTGCATGAGGAGCGTCGCGTCGGAAAAGTCAGCCGCCTGTCCGATGTGATCGCCATGAAAATGGCTGATTCCAAGAAAGCCCACGTCTGATGGATCGAAGCCGATCTCGGCGAGTTGGTCCTCGATCGTCTGGCTGATCGTCGACAGCCAGCCGCCGCGCGACTCGGTATTGCCCAGATAGTCGCGAGCGATACCGGCATCCCACAGCAGCAACTGGTCGCCGTTACGGATCAGGTAACAGCCGTTGCTGATAGTTGCTGATTGGCCGTCGTAGGTGTGCGTATCGGAGAAGTAGCTGATGTCATCGATCACCATCTTTCCGCAATCCAGCCGCCATAGCTCGATGTCAGCGGCCATCACGGATCCGGCAAAAAGCGACAGGAGTGGCACTAAGCCGGGTCGCGCGCGGTCTACATGTCGAGAAATCACCGTTGTCACCAGTTCGGGCTGTGGAGTTGCTGGCTACTATAGCCTTGCGCCGGCGCACGATTTCTCGAAAATTCCGGCGGCAAACGCACAAATTCCGCGACCGTAAAGGGCCACTATGACTGCCAATCGCCCGCTTGACGAAAAGGATCTGGAGATCCTGAGGCTGCTTCAGGACGATGCGTGGACTACCCACACAGCACTCGGCGAAATCGTGCACCTGTCGGCCAGTGCTGTGCAGCGGCGTATTCGGAGATTGCGATCGGAGGGAGTTATCACGGGCGCGAGAGCGACCGTCGACACTTCGAAGATCGGGCATGGTCTGCGTGTTTACCTGTTACTCGAGCTGCACGATGACGGTGCCAAAAGCCTGGAAGCGTTGGAAAAAGAACTGGCAGCCTACCCGGAAATCACTCGCGTCGATCTCCTGAGCGGCAAGTTCGACATCATCGTTGTGCTCGACTGCCGTGACATGGAACGCTTTTCCGACATCGCCATGACAACAATCAACCGCAACTCGAACGTGCGGCATTGCTGGACGTTGACGAAACTGAAGACACTGGCCGACTGAGCGGACACGAGAGTCGGGGTCCCGGGCCGATGCAGCTATAGGTCTGCCGGGGGTTTTGAGGTCCGACAGACTCGGTCGATGCTGTGGAACGCCAGGTACAGTCGAATCCTCTTGCCTGATCTGATGTACACTTTTGATGTCCCGTTGCGGGAATCGGAAGGGACCGCCGCAGTAGTGATCCTATGACTCGTTCTGTATTCGCGAAGGAGAACCTCGCCCGCTACGCTCTCGAAGCGGTCCTTATCGTGTTCAGCGTGTTGCTGGCACTGTTTCTCGACAGCGTATTGGAGGACCGAAGAGAAGCGCGCATCATCGATGAGCTTACAAGCCATATCGCAGATGAGATGACGAGTAATCTCGCAATCGTTGACGAGTGGTTGCCCTATCATCGAACCGTGATCGGCGAGATAGATCGGTACCTTGCATCCGACGAACTTCGGCAAAGCTTGCTGACTTCCGACGGTATCGACTATGGACGACTCATGGAAAAAGGCCTGATCCAGGACTTTTACAGCGATTCGTCCTGG
>JANQGP010000283.1 GCA_028277265.1 Woeseiaceae bacterium
CCCTGCAACTCGTCGATCGGAATAGCCGTGGTCATGACGGCCGGCAGATCGACCGACATGTCGGCGGAGTCGATCTCGATCCGTCCGCCGCTGAGGTCGCCGCGAACGCGACCCGTGAAGCCGCGCAATCCCGGCCGCTTGTCGGCAGCCGCGAAACCGACATCCTCGAGCTCGACGGACAGCTCGAAGTACCGATTCTCCGCATCCAGGTTGGAGAACGTAGCGTCAAGATCCCGCACAACGCCGCTCGGGCTAAGAGCATCGAGCTGGGACCGCTGCTCCGTCGTGAGCAACGGCATCGCCATCGCCGCATCCGCGAGATGCAGGTAGGAGGCGCGCACATCGAGGATCGAGATCGCGCCGTCCGCACCGGTGCTGGCCTCCACGCGAATCGACGATTCGGGCCATTCATGGTCTGCCATCGCCAGCGTGAACTCTTCCGCCGCCGCCAGCCAGCCGTCCTCGGCAAGATCGAGCTCGAGGCGCCCGGAGACGTCGAACGGCCTGTCGACCTCGAGGGCAACGTTCCCGAAGTCGATTTCGGCCGTTGCGCTACGCAGGTTTCTTCCCTTGATCACGAGCGCCAGGTCGAGGTCTCCCGCGCCGGAATAGATCTCGCGCTCGGTGGCCCACTGCAGGTCCGACCAGCCGGCGAGGTCAATGTCGTCGATATCGAGCGACATGTCCCAGCCGCGCTCCTCGTCCGGAAGGTCGAGAAGCTGCGTTGCCGACACGGTCATCTGCCGTCCGAGATCATCAGGCAAACGCACGCTCGCGTCGAACGCAATGCGCCGTTCGTCGATGCTGACCTGTGCACTGCGCACCTGGAAGCGCCTCGGGCGCTGGTCGCCGGGCTGCAGGAAGAGAATCTCGATGTCCTCGCCGACGATCTCCATGTCGAGCAGTCGCTGCGGGCCACCGCGGTGCGCCTGGCCCAGGTCGCCGGGTTCCGTCCCCTGGATCCACCAGCCGCCGTCCTCGAGCTGGCGGACCTCGATCGCCGTGTCACGGATTCCTACGTGGTCGACAACGAACGATCGATCGAAGATGAGGTTCGTGAGCGAAATTCCGACGCTGACGACTTCCGCCGCGATCGCGCGCTTGCTGTTGTCGGGACGGATCAACTCGGTGTCGTAGAACTCCAGCTCCGGCCCGCTGAGACCCCACCGCGCGTCCATGCCCGAAAACTCGACGTGCATGCCGATGGCATCGCTGGCCCATGTCTTGATCTCTTCCTGGTACTCCGGCAGTCGGGGCAAAAACAGGCGGAACAACCCGACCGCAACCGCGAGAAGGATAACGACCGCCGCGGCGGTATAGGCGCCAATCTTCAGCAATGTCCGGAGAAAGCGTCTCATCGCATCGTTCGCCTACATCAGCACCACGTCGAACTGGTCCTGCTGGTAGAGGGACTCGGTCTGCAGACGAATCGACTTGCCGGTCTGTTCCTCCAGCTCCGCGAGGCTGTCAGCCTGTTCGTCGAGCAGCAACTCGATAACGTCTTCATTCGCAAGCACCAGGACTTCGTCGAACTCGAACTGGCGCGCCTGCCGGATGACTTCACGAAACACTTCGAAACAGACGGTCTCCGCCGTCATCACGAAACCGCGCCCGTCGCAGGCCGGGCAGTCTTCGCACAATACGTGCTGCAAGCTCTCGCGAATGCGCTTGCGCGTCATCTCGACGAGGCCGAGCGGCGACACCGGTGTGATCTGGTGGCGCGCATGGTCGCGAGACAGCGCTTGCTCGAGGACCTGAAGGACATTGTCGCGATGATCGGCTTCCTCCATGTCGATGAAGTCGATGATGATGATGCCGCCGAGATTGCGCAGCCTCAGCTGACGCGCGATCGCGACCGCGGCCTCGAGGTTCGTTCTGTAGATCGTCTCTTCGAGATTGCGGTGTCCGACATAGCCGCCCGTATTGACGTCGATCGTCGTCATCGCCTCGGTCTGGTCGAAGATCAGGTAGCCCCCCGACTTCAACGGTATGTTGCGATCCAGCGAGCGGCGAATCTCGTCCTCGATACCGTGCAGGTCGAAAATCGGTCGACGACGCTTGTACAGTTCGAGCGCCGGACAGGTATCGGGCAGGTAGGTTTCGGCGAACTCCAGCATGGCCTCGTAATCGCTTTGCGAATCTATGAGCACCCGTTCGACATCGACTGTCACCATGTCCCGCAGGACGCGCAGCGGCAGCGACAGGTCCTCGTGTACCAGCGATTTTGCCGTACGCTTGCTGCACCGTTCCTGAACGACATCCCATAATTTCAACGAATAACGCAGATCGGACTCGAGCGCTTCGCGCTCCAAGCCTTCAGCAACGGTACGGACAATGGCGCCGCACCCGAGGTCTCGTTCAGCCAGCATCGCCTCGACAATCAGGCGGAGGCGCTCGCGTTCTTCTTCGTCCTCGATGCGTGCCGAAACACCGACCGTGTTGCTGCGCGGCAGGAGAACCAGGTGGCGCGACGGCAGCGTGATGTAGGTCGTCAGCCGCGCGCCTTTGTTGCCGAGCGGATCCTTGACGACCTGCACCATAATGTCTTCGCCCTCGCGCACGAGGTCGCGGATGCCCGGTATCTCGTCCCCGTTCTCGCCGTCCGGTTTGCGGGCGATGTCGGACGCATGCAGGAATGCGGTCCGCTCCAGGCCGACGTCGATGAACGCGGCCTGCATTCCGGGCAGCACGCGCAATACGCGTCCTTTGTAGATGTTGCTGATCAGGCCACGGCGCGCGGCGCGTTCGACGTGGACTTCCTGGAGCACCCCGTTCTCGAGCAACGCCGCCCGCACCTCGTTCGGCGTGACGTTGATCAGGATTTCCTCTTTGAGGGACTCGTCGCTCATTGCTTTTCGCTTGTGAAGACAGTCAGACCTGCCTCGTTCAACAACTGCAGCGTCTCGAAAACGGGCAGCCCGACCACGCCGGAGTAGCTGCCGTCGATACGCGTAACGAATGCGCCGCCCAGTCCCTGGATCGCGTAGGCGCCGGCCTTGTCGGAGGGCTCACCACTTTGCCAGTAAGCCTGCGCCTCGTCGCGACGGATTTCGCGAAAATACACATCCGTCGTGGAAACAGCCGTTCTCGTACCGGCGGACGTGCGCAACGCAACGCCGGTCACGACCTGATGTACCCCGCCGGACAGCATGCCGAGCATTTCGAGACAATCGGCTTCGTCGAGAGGCTTGCCCAGTATCTGGTCGTCTGCGACCACGGCCGTATCGGCGCCGAGCACCAGGGCCGCGGGCCCGCAATCTGCCGCTTCGACTTTGGCCGCGGCCAGTCGCAGGACCATCGCCTCGGCCGGCTCGCCGGCGGCCGGCGTCTCGTCGACGTCGACAGGGCAGACGCTGAAATCGAGGCGCAAAGCACCGAGAATCTCGCGGCGGCGCGGCGAGGTCGAGGCGAGCAACAGTCCGGAAGCGGAGTCCATGTCTATCGATCACGCGCGATGATACGGGTGGCCGGTTTGCAATGACCAGGCGCGATACAACTGTTCGGCAAACAGCACACGCACCAGCCCGTGCGGCAGCGTCAGCTTCGAAAGCGACCAGGAGAAATCCGCGCGCTGCTTGCATGCTTCGGACAGGCCATCCGGGCCGCCGATCAGGAAACACAAGTCGCGCCCGTCGCTTTGCCAATCCGACAGCTTGCCGGCGAGGCCCTTGGTGTCGAGCTGCCGACCGCCCTCGTCCAGCATTACGACTTGTTCGGCGGGCTGGAGCCTGGCGAGAATCGACGCCCCTTCGGCGTCCATTGCCTGACGCGATCGATCGTTCTTCCGGCGGCGCACCGTCGGTATGGCATCGAGCTGGAATTTCCACTCGCGCGGCAGTCGCGTCGAATACCTGCCGAACGCGTCGTCTACCCACGACGGCTGACGGTCGCCAACGGCGAGCAATCGAATGTGCACGGCTTATCCGTCGGAGGCCGTCGCGTCCCCTGTCGGGGAAATCGACCAGAGTTTCTCCAGATTGTAGAACTCACGCACTTTGGGCAACATGACGTGAACGAGCGTGTCCTGCAGGTCCAGAAGAACCCACTCACCGCCGTCTTCGCCTTCGATACCGATGGGTCGATGACCAGCCTTTTTGGCCTTCTCGGCAACATTGTCGACCAGCGCCTTGACGTGCCGGTTCGACGTGCCGCTCGCGACGACCATATAGTCCGTAACGGTGGTCATGTCCCGGACATCGAGGCGCACGATATCCCTGGCCTTGACGTCGTCGAGTGCATCGACGACGAGTTTGGTCAAAGCTTCGCTGTTCATGCGTGGCTCTCGCGATTCATCAAGCGTCATTCTCCTTTGTACATTCCCAATTCAAGAATTTCGTTGCGTACCGCATCGGGCATCAGGAATCGAGGATCCCGCCCGGCGGCAATCAGGTCTCTTATCTCGGTCGACGCAATTTCGAGCTGCGTCACCGCGTGTATGTGGATGCAACCATGCATCGTCGAATGCAGATCGCGAACCCGGTGCGTCCCGCGCTCGCTGATCAGGGCGCCCAGTGCCCCGATGTCGGGCGCCTTCCACCCTGGTCGGTGTGCGACGACGATATGTGCCACTTCGAGAATCTCCTCCCATCGGTGCCAGTCCGGTAAACCGAGGAACGCATCCATTCCAACGATCAGACCCAGCGACCGGTCCGGAAATTCCGTCCGCAGGGTCGCGAGCGTATCGATCGTGTAGGACGGCCCTTCGCGCTGAAACTCGCGATCGTCGGCGATGAAGCCAGGCTGCCCGGCTATGGCGGCCTCGACGAGGCGATAACGTTGCGCGGCCGTCGCGTAAGTGACTCCGCGATGTGGCGGATCGCCACACGGAATGAAACGTACTTCCTCGAAGTCGAGCGCCTGCAGCATCTCGAACGCCGACCGCAGATGGCCATAGTGAACTGGATCGAAAGTGCCGCCGAAAACACCGATCGGCCTCATGCGCGCGCCATCCCGACGACGATGTCGGCCGCCATCTGCCAGGGGTCGCCGTAACGCTGTCCCTTGGCCGCCGCGTCCGCGCGGCCGCTCGCTTTGAGCATGCGGTGGAAGTCCCCGTGCTGATGACGGCCTATGCACGAACGCACGAGCCCCTGACGGTTGTTCCAAACGCGCGCCGCCTGCATGGCGCTGCCGAGATCGGCGCCTTGCCGGACAGCATCGTCGAGCGTGGCCAGCGTACGCAATTCACGCGTGAGTGCCCACATGACGATGACGGGCTCGACACCTTCTGCCCTGAGGCCGCCCAGGATGCGCACCGCACGCGGTGCGTCGCCGGCCAGTGCCGCGTCCGCCAGTTTATAGACGTCGTAACGGCTGCTGTTGGCAACGGCGTCGTTTACGTCGTCGGCGGTCACCTTGCCTTCACCCAGCAACAGTCGGAGTTTTTCGATTTCCTGTCCGGCAGCGAGCAGGTTGCCCTCGACACGATCGGCAATCAGGGCAACGGCTTCACGATCGGGCTGCAAACCAGCCTCGCGCATTCGATTCGCAATCCAGCCCGGCAGTTCACGCAGGCCGATCGGCCAGATCTGCAAAGTGACACCTTTCTTTTCAACCGCCCTGGCCCACCTGGATGCGGCAGCGCTCCGATCGAGCTTGGGTGCCGTAACGATAAACAGGAGCTCGGGTCCTGCTTGCCCGACGAGGTCGACGATGGCCTGTCCGCCGGTACGACCCGGTTTGCCCGTCGGCAAGCGCAACTCGACGATTCGCTGCTCGGCGAACAACGACATGTTACCGGTCGATGCCGTCAGCTGATTCCAGTCGAACCCCGTCGTCGCGACGTGCAGCTCCCGGGTGCCGAAACCGCGCTCGCGCGCCGCCTGGCGGATTTCATCGAGCGCTTCGGCGACGAGCAAATGCTCGTCACCGGTGACGAGGTAGCAGGGAGCAAGCGAGTTCTTGAGGTGTGACGAAAGCTGGTTGGCGCGAATCTTCAAACAATCTGCTCCACGTGGATCGATTCGCCTTCGAGCAGCACCGGTATACCGTCATTGACCGGATAGACGCGTTTGCCGTCGTCGGTCACCAGGGCCTCGGCCAGCGGGGCATCGAGCCGCGTGCCCTCGTGGGTTTCGACCTCACCATTGGAGATCGCCGCATTGATTTTCTCCAGCTTGTCTTTTTTCAACAAAGACAAGCCCTTATGAGTGACGGGGCAGCGCAGGATGGCAAGCAGGCGTTTGTCCATGCGTCGTATTGTAGCGTTTCACATGGCCCTCAGCACGGCCGCGAGCTCGGTATTTCCGTGACGTTCGGCGGCCGCAGCCAGGGCCGGAATGTTCTCTCGAAACGGCCGGAACTGGCTGTCCGCATGCTGTGCGCGCATTGCCACTTTGAGCGCGGCCAGTTCTTCCCCGTGTTTCAGCGCATCGCGAATGTAATGCTGTGCAAAAAACAGCGCATGACGGTTCTGCTCCCAGCCCATCATCCTGTTGAAGTACCAGGCCCAGGCCGCGACGGGATCGGGGTCTTTTTCGATTTCGGCGAACAGGTGCTTGAAACCGCCCTCGCGATTGTCCCGGCTGACGAACCCGTAGGCATGGCCAAGTGCGTTGATGCGATGCCTTTCGACATCTCCGCTGATCTCGTCGGCAGATCTTTGACGTGGCGCCGGAATGTCGACCTCGTCGAACAGGCCGTACGGTTCGATCAGGCTGCCGAGTAACGAGAACCAGGCGAAGCACAGGTACATCTGCACAAAGCTTGCGAGCATTGAGGGCAGCGCGTTGCTCAGGTATGCGAGCCAGCCCGCGACCTGGAGAAATATGGCCGCAATCCAGAGCGTTCTCCCGCAGCGCTCCAGCAGTTTGACGATCGTGACTGGATTGATGCTCTGCAGCGGCGAGCGCGTAATCGCAAGGACGGCAAGCGAGCCGGGAAACACGGTGCATACGATCACCGACACCACCGTCGCCCAGGCGATACCGAATGCGTCGCCGGTCGCATCGATCAGGAACGCAAACAACAGGACGAGTGCCGCCGGAAAAAGGTTCCAGCTGTCGCCGAAAAGACTGAAGAACTCGATGCCCGGCGTTTCCGGCTCGTCCCCGCGCGCGCGGGCCTCCAGAACCATCATCAGGAAACGAATCGTGGCGATCAGTACGAAGGCCATCAGGAACAGGCCAAGCACGCCGCCCCAGGCCGCGAATGCGGTCAATAACCAGAACACGACGAGCGGCACCAGCACTGCAGCGGACGTCAGCGGATAGAAGACGGCCTGGACGAACCTAGTGGGCGTCATCGCTCCTCCGCTCCGTGCCCGGCACAGGATCGTACCCCGACCCGCCCCAGGGATGGCAACGGCCTATGCGCCTCGCGGCGAGCCAGCTTCCTTTCAGGGCGCCATGCACCTGCAGGGCCTCGATCGCGTAGCTCGAGCACGTCGGCTGGAAGCGGCAGTTGAGGCCGAGCCAGGGAGAGATGGCGAGACGATAGAAGCGGACGACGAGAATCAGCGGTTTGGCCAGTGCCCGGCTGATCGCGTTCGGCATGTCAGGCGGCCGCCTCCGCAGCAAACCCGCGTATTGCCGACAGCATCGAACCGAGCCCGTTGCTGCGTGTCGGACTCAAGTGGCTCTGGAGCTGCAATGCCTCGACAAAGTCCGGCGGCGAGTCGAGAATGTCGTTCGGATCGCGGCCGCTGTAAAGGCGCAAAAGGATTGCGATCAGGCCCGAGACGATCGCCGCGTCACTGATTGCCTGGAAAAACAGCCGGCCGTCCCGTTGCTCTGCAACGAACCACACCTGCGACTGGCAGCCGCGTATGAGGTTCTCGTCGGTACAAAGCTCGTCGGGGAACGGAGGCAGCCGCCGACCAAGATCGATGATGTACTGATATCGATCCATCCAGTCATCGAACAGCGCAAACTCCTCGATGATCTCCCGCTGCGCGGCCTGAACTTCGCTGCTCATCACCTCACCCGCCGCGTCGCCAGGTCGTGCCGCTCGCGCCGTCCTCGATAATGACGCCCGCTTCCTTGAGCTGGTCGCGAATCGCGTCGGCGGCCTGGAAGTCTCTCGCTGCACGCGCCTCGTCACGTTGTACGATCAATGCCTGGATTTCGTCGGCCGGCATGTCACCGTCGACATGCCCAGCGAACCACTCTTCAGGGTCGTGCTGCAACAAGCCCATCAGGTCACCCGCCGCGTACATTTGTGCGGCAAGCGTCTCGATCTCGGCCGGATCGTCCGCCTTGTTCAAGGCGCGCGCAAGCGCGAAAAACTCCGCCATCGCCTTCGGCGTATTGAGGTCATCTTCGAGGGAGGCAATCAGTTCATCAGGCACGTCAGCCGAACGGCGGGCATCGTCCGATACCTCGATACCGCGGACCGCACCGTACAGGCGATCGAGCATGCGACGCGCCGATTCGATCGTCTCGGCCGACCAGTCGAGCGGCTGGCGGTAATGCGCACTCAGCAGCGCGAGACGAATCACTTCGCCCGGGATGGTCTTGATCAGATCGTGGACGAGCAACACGTTGCCGAGCGATTTCGACATCTTGGTCTGGTCGATCGACAGGAATCCGTTGTGCAGCCAGTAGCGCGCGAACGGAGCACCACCGTGAGCGCAGCTCGATTGTGCGCACTCGTTCTCGTGGTGCGGGAAAACGAGATCCTGCCCGCCGGCATGAATGTCTATCGTCTCGCCAAGATGCTTCTCAGCCATCGCCGAGCACTCGATATGCCAGCCTGGCCGCCCCCGGCCCCAGGGCGAGTCCCAGCCCGGTTGCTCGTCGGTCGAGGGCTTCCACAACACGAAATCCTGCGGTGCTTTCTTGTAAGGCGCCACCTCGACCCGCGACCCCGCGATCATTTCGCGAAGGTCGCGTTTCGACAGCTCGCCGTACTTCGGGTGCGATTCGACGTCGAACAGCACGTGACCCTCTGCCTCGTACGCGTGACCGGCCTCGATGAGCCTGCCGATCATCGCAATCATGACGTCGATGTGCTGCGTCGCGTAAGGCTCGACGTCGGGAGGCTGCACGCCAAGTGCGCCGATGTCTTCGTTGTAGATCTTCGCGTACTTTGCCGTGATCGCCTCGATCGGCTCGCCGGTCTCGAGCGACGCCTCGATGATCCTGTCGTCGACGTCCGTGATATTGCGCGCAAACGTCAGCGTGTAACGGCGCCTGAGCAGGCGCGCCAGAAGGTCGAACACGACCGCCGGGCGAGCATTGCCGATATGCGCGTAGTTGTAGACGGTGGGCCCACACAGGTACATCGTCACCCTGCCCTCGTTGAGAGGCTCGAAGGGGACTTTCTTGCCCTGGAGCGTGTCGTGCAGCTGTATGGTCATCGGGTCTGGTGTCTGTCGGCCAAAGGACGCAATCATAGCAATATTGCCGG
>JANQGP010000452.1 GCA_028277265.1 Woeseiaceae bacterium
ATCTCGCGCGTCGTGTTCGGTGCCTACGACGCCAAAGCCGGTGCACTCGGCAGTGTCGAGGATCTCTCGACGTCGAGGGCACTGAATCACCGCTTCGAGGTCAATGGCGGCGTGCTGGCGGACGAATGCGGCGATCTGCTCAAAGCGTTCTTCGGCGCACGCCGACGATCAGGAAACAGCTGAGGTATGTATGAAACCGGTTATTGCCATTGGATGTATCGCCCTGTTGTTGGTCGCGTGCGGGGATGCGCCGGAGCAGGAAAACACCGTGACTAGCGAGGGCGCACCGGACGCCGGGATCGAGCTGCCCGAGGCTCGCGACGGGGTCGTCGAGGACAGGTTTGCGATCCTTGCCCTGTCGTGTGTGCACAGGGAATACCCGAACAAGATCGCGCACGTGCTGACCAGCGACGCCGACGCCCGTCCGCCGAGGGAGTTGACGCCCGCGTTCTACGGGTGTTTCGACTGGCATTCGTCCGTGCACGGTCACTGGCTGCTCGTGCGCATCCTGCGTATGGATCCGGATACCCCGTTTCGTACGGCGATCACCGACGCGCTGGACGTCTCGTTCACGGCGGAAAACATTGCAGCGGAGGTTGCGTACTACACGGGGCCGGACCGCAGCTCGTTCGAGCGGCCCTACGGTATCGCCTGGTACCTGCAACTCGTCGCCGAGCTGCACGAAAGCGATGACCCGAAGCTGCGTGACTGGCGGCAGATTCTTGCGCCGCTCGAACGCGAGATCGTGTCGCGCATCCGGGCATGGCTGCCGAATCTTGCGTATCCCATTCGTCTCGGCACGCACAACCAGTCGGCCTTCGCCTTCGGGCTGATGCTGGACTATGCGCGCACCGTGGGCGACGCGGACCTCGAGCAGGCGCTCGAGGAGAAGACGCTGGCCTTTCATCGCAACGACGTGAATTGCCCGCTGGACTACGAACCTTCGGGAGAGGACTTTCTGTCGCCTTGCCTGATGGAGGCGGACCTGATGCGCCGTGTGCTCGATGAAACGGTGTTCGCCGCGTGGCTCGGGGGCTTTCTGCCGGGCATCCCGCTGGACGGCAGCGACGACTGGCTCACGCCCGGCGTCGTGCTCGACGCCGAGGACGGCAAGCTCGTGCACCTTGACGGTGTGAACCTGTCACGCGCCTGGGCACTCGAGGGCATCGCGTCGGGCCTGCCCGGCGGGGACCCGAGGAAAGCAGCGCTGATGGCTTCCTCGGCACTGCATCGCGAAACCGGTATCGCGGCGGTGTCCGACGAACACTATTCCGGCAGCCATTGGCTGGGCAGCTTCGCGACCTATCTCGTGACGCGGCGCGGCGTGACCGGCCCGGGCCGGGAGTAGCGTCAGGCCGTGTCGGGGGCGCCCTCGGCCAGCTCCGTGGGTTCGGGCGGCGGGCCTTCCTGCTCGGTCAGCCACAGCAGGATGTTGTAGTACGCGCGGATATTCTGGACGTACAGCACGGGCTCCCAGCCCCGTGCGTAGCCGTACGGGAGTCTCGAGTACCACTTGCGTTGTGCTTTCAGGGGCAGGGCCTTTCTGAGATCGATCCAGGAATCCGGATTGCCGCCTTGCCACTCGACGATCAGGCGCGCGTCTTTGATGTGGTTGAAACCGACGTTGTACGCGGCCAGCGCCATCCAGGTGCGATCCGGTTCGCCAACCGAATCCGCAACGCGCTCCATCTGGCGCGCGAAGTACTGCGCGCCGCCGAAGATGCTGTTCTGCGGGTCCGTCCGATCGTCGATGCCGAGATAGTCCGCCGTCGCCTCGGTGAGCATCATGATGCCGCGCACGCCGGTCGGCGAGACCGCGTTGGCGCGCCAGTGCGACTCCTGGTAGCCGATGGCCGCCAGCAGGCGCCAGTCGACACCCCATTGCGCGCCGGCTTCCTCGAACCAGGCGCGGTAACGCGGCAGGCGGCTTTCGAAATGCCGGATGAAGTTGCGCGTTCCGACGTAGTCGTACTTCCGGGTATGACCGTAGTAGCGATCGTGGACGCGCGCGAGCATACCGCTGCGATCCGCGCCGATCAGAAAGTCGTCCGCTTTCGAGAGCAGCGAATCGGC
>JANQGP010000474.1 GCA_028277265.1 Woeseiaceae bacterium
CCGCCGCACATGTGGATGAAGCGGTCCGCCAGCGTGGACTTGCCGTGGTCGATGTGGGCAATGATCGAGAAGTTGCGTATGTGCTTCATTGGCAAGGGAAATTGGCGCCGGATTCGTGCTGCCCGGTAGCGATCAGCCGCGAAGTATACCTGTAATCGCCTCACGATCGAGAAAATGCGTGCAGACGACCTCGCCGTCGTACTCGACCACCGGAATGTCGCGGGCCCAACGTTCTCGCCACGCGACATTCGTGTCGATGTCCCGGACGTCGAGCCGCAGCTTCCCGTCGATAATCGGGACGAGTTCCTCGATCAGATCCTCGCAGAGATGGCAGCCGCGACGACTGTAAACCGTCAACGCATTCACCTGACGGTCCCGGGGTGTCCGCCGATAACCGGAGTGAACTGCTTGAGGCAGTTCGCACGACGCAGTCGCCACCGGCCGACGGTAACGCCGAGAACGGCCGCAGCGAGCATGACGGCAACGGACACCAGGTCCGACCAGCCCAGCAGGAACGCCGCCAGCGAGACGACCGCAACCGCAAGCAGAGGCCCGCCGTAGACAATCAGCGCGGCCCTCAGCAAGCTCTGCGGCGCCAGCTCGAGTGTTACCTCGTCGCCCTCGTCGAATCGTGCATGATCGGGTAACGGCACGTCGACCTGCCTGGAGCCACGATCCGCGCCGAGCAGCCCTGCGCCGCAGCCCTTGCCGGTCGAACAGCGCGAGCAAAATGACGCCGTGTCTACCTCGACGATAATGCGGTCTTCGAGGATTGCGGTGATGCGGCCGCGGGCCTGTTCCATCGTCCGAGTGTACCGGATACGGGCGTCAGCGGCGCGTCATCGACGTGGCGATCTGTTGAACCGTCAGGGCGGGTACCTCGCCGACTGCCGTTACCTGGAAACCGTCGACAATGGCCTGGAAGGAATTCGAACCGCCGACCCGCGAAGGACCCGTTCGACCGCCCCCATCGGTTGCGGCGATAAAGACCGATACGTTGGCGAGACCGTCGCTGTAAAGAATGTGCGTAACGACGTCCTCGCTGCCGGGCATGGTCTCGCCATGCGTTGCGACGGCACGGAAGCCGCGCGGAAGGTCTGTACTATGCCACTCGGTTTCGACGTTGCGACTGACGTGTCGGGATGGCGCGTCGAGCCAGCGAAAGTTCTCGGTGCTGTAGGTCGGCGCCAGCGAGCTTGCCTGGATCTCGCCGTTCAGCGTGATGTCCGCGAACATCACCTGCTCTATCGCCGAGCCGTCTTCTGCGATCAGTTTCGTCTGCAGCGGAAAGGCCGTCTCGACGTCGAGCCAGATGCGATGACCGTAACGGTATTCGTCATGCGGCCGGATGGCCACGAGAACCGCTTGCCGGCCCGCGACACGATCCTCGCGAACGACGGCGACGTCATACTCGTTGCCGAAACGCACTTCACTCGATGGCAGCGTCGAAAACAATGTAGACTGGTCATCCCATTCCTCAACGAGAACGGACTTGCTGTCCGGCAGGATGCAGTGCACCTCGTTGCCGTTACGGATGATTTCCAGCCCGCTGCCCTCCTGGGTCACGACCTTTTCCCGAATGACGCCGTCCGCCACCGAGTGCACGACCTTGAGTGCCTCGGCCTTGCCGTCCTGGATACGGATCACAGTCCCTTCGTAGTTCGTAGCCTGGACCGCGGCACCCATACGACCCAGCCATTCATTGGGCTCGACGCGCTCGGCGAAAGCTGCCGACGAGCAACCGAGTTGACCGGCCAGCAACGCCGGCCACAGCATGGACTTGACGGCGGTACCGTGCATCAGGGTTGTTGCGGGGTTTCGTCCACCGCCGCATCGTCGTCGGCCGAGTCAGCGTCTTCCTCTTCGACCACCTCGCTGCTAAGGCGCAAGTTGACGAGCCGCGTATTCATACCGTTCGCCCCGAGCTCCGAGGCCGTTGCGCCATGACTCTGGAAGTACCGCACGAGCTCGTCGTCGACCGGTGCGGGAACTGTGTAGGACGCATCGTCGACGGTATCGGCCACCGTGTCCGGCGAAACGACCGGGCTGTCGGCGACGCCACCGCTGAATTGCAATCCGACAATCGCCAGTAACGCGACGGATGCGGCGAGCGTAACCCCAACGAGCGGCCGGATGGCACGATTCGGTGCCGGGTCGTCAGCCACCTCGATGGCATCGGGCACCTTGTCCCCGAGTGCGGCTGCAATGCGCTCCTGCAAACGTTCCATACCGGGGATGGCGGCTTCACCGCGCATCGCCCTGCCCATTTCGAAGTACTCGGCCGCCTGCTTGCGCAGCGTGGCGTCCTGGCTCATTCGTCTCAGCAGCAAGTCCGCTTCTGCGTCCGGCAGCTCACCGTCCACAAACGCCGAAATCTGCATCTTAATTGCGTCATTCATACTCCACCCGTAAGGGCTTTCCCGCCCGCCTTTTTTATCGGGTCAACGGCCCGACTTTCTTTCCAATCGCGTCTCGCGCCCTGAATATCCTGGATCGGACCGTGCCGACCGGACATTCCATCGTCTGGGCAATTTCCTCGTAGCTCATGCCTTCCAGTTCTCGCAGAATGATCGCTGTCCGCAGATCTTCCGGCAGTGCGGCAATGGCACGTTCTACCGTTTCCTTCAATTCATTGCCCAGGGTCACTCCCTCGGGAGTGTCCGTTTCCTTGAGCTTGGCATGCAGGTCGTACTGTTCCGGGTCCTGCAGGTCGAGCTCGACATCCATCGGGCGACGTCGCTGCGCCGCCAGGTGATTCTTTGCCGTGTTCACGGCGATGCGGTACATCCAGGTATAAAAGGCACTGTCGCCGCGAAATCGCGGTAGCGCCCGGTATGCCTTGATGAAGGCCTCTTGCGTAATGTCGAGTGCCGTCTCGGGATCCCGAACATAGCGCATCACCAGGTTCACGATTTTGTGCTGATACTTCAGCACCAGCAGATCAAACGCGCCCTTGTCACCCTTCTGGACACGCTTGACCAGTTTCTTGTCGGACGACTGGTTCGACATTCACACGTGCTCGCCGGAAGTTCCGCGCAGCCAACCGACACCGGGATAGACCGGCGCCAAGGCGAGAAGTTCTCGAATTCCTGCCTTATTCATCTTAATTCTGTGACGTCCTTCGCACCGGCCACTCAGGACGGGAGTTTTGCCTGATTGATGAGTATGTTAGCAGCTTCGGTTCGAAGCTCAAACGTGGCGCCAGATAACGTGCAGGCGGCGCCAGTCGCACCCCCTGCGGCAGCTGCCGCGGACGGGCTCGTGGATGACCGTGCCGACCTCCGTATCGAGCCGCAGCCAGCCGAAGCGGCGCAGCAAGACACTGCCGTCGGCGAGCCGGGCCCGTTCCCAGGGCCCGTCGCGATTTCGAATCTCGACCTCGCCGTCTGCGAGGAATCGAATACCGTGACAGCGCCGCCAGCCGCGCCGAAGCGCGACGAGCTCGCGACAACTGAACGCGACCCAGCCGAGAAACGCCGGCAGGCGCGCCCAGGCCGGTGCCGTCGCGAGCGCGATGGCGAGCGCCCCGAGCAGCACGATCAGGAGACCGGTGGCGAGCACGAACCGGCGCAGCCGCCGGTCAGGTCGGATTTCGGCGCAAAACCCGGTCGACGGCACGCGCGATCGATTCGGCGTCAGGCGTTTGCCGCTGCAAAAGGTAACCGTTCAGCTCCGGATCCGAAAGCGCCAATAGTGCGCGAAACGCCGCCTTATCCGCGTCGCTGTCGCCGGAATAGCACTCCTCGAGGTAACGAAGCAGCAGCTCATCGAGCTCACGCATGCCGCGTCGGCATTGCCATCTCAGGCGCGAGAGTTCGCTCAATACTTCCTTTCCGCGAGCATCTTCTTGGTCTCGGCAATCGCTTTCGCCGGATTCAAGCCCTTGGGACAGGTCTGCGTACAGTTCATTATCGTATGGCAACGGTACAGGCGGAAAGGGTCCTCGAGCTCGTCGAGCCGCTCACCGGTCGCATCGTCGCGCGTGTCGACGAGCCAGCGATAGGCAGCGAGAAGCGTGGCAGGACCGAGGTAACGATCCGAGTTCCACCAGTAGCTCGGGCAGCTCGTCGAACAACAGGCGCACAGGATGCATGCCGACGGTTCATTGATCAGTTCCTGGTCCTCCTTGGACTGCAGGCGTTCACGATCGGACGGCGGCGGCGTGCGCGACTGCAGCCACGGCTTGATCGACGCGTACTGCGCGTAGAAATTGGTCAGGTCCGGTACCAGGTCCTTGACGACGTTCATGTGCGGCAACGGGTAAATCTTCACGTCGCCGCGAATGTCCTGGATGTCGCGCGTGCAGGCGAGCGTGTTGCCGCCGTCGATATTCATCGCGCACGAACCGCAAATGCCTTCGCGGCAAGAACGTCGGAACGTCAGTGTCGGGTCGATTTCATTCTTGATCTTGATCAGCGCGTCGAGAACCATCGGGCCACAGCTGTCCAGGTCGACCTCGTACGTGTCGACGCGGGGATTGTCGCCCGTCGACGGATCCCACCGATAGACGGCGAACGTCTTCGTGTTGCTCGAACCGTTCGCGGCCGCGAAGTGCTTGCCCTTCCGGATTCGAGAGTTCTTCGGGAGTCGGAATTCAGCCATGATCGATCTCCCTAGCAGCCTGTTGAAAAAGTAGTTAGGGGCTCAGCGCGCCCAGAGCAGGGCGGCGGCGCGGCGCGCGCTGCTGCACAGGGCGGGACCCTTTGCAAAGCGGGCAACAAAGCCGCAGCCCTGCTCTGGCGAGCCCTTCGGGTCAAATGCACAGAACTGCGCTCGGTGTTGCGTCTCTTGTAAAGGTGCCCAACCTGTACGGCGAGACGCGCCTTGATCGCAGTTCTGTGCATTTGACTGAGCCTCCAAATACTCTTTCAACAG
>JANQGP010000494.1 GCA_028277265.1 Woeseiaceae bacterium
AGCTCAGTCGTGCTCGGTAGCGCGCGCGAGGTCCGCGTCGATCGAGCGTCCGGCGCGAACGTAATGGTAAGCGGCCCAGGGAAGGAAAACGCTCGTCACGAACAGCAGGCTGTAACGAATGGCCTCCTCCCCGAATTGCGGCTCGAGCATCGTGCTCAGGATACCCGTGAACTGCGGACCGAAAAGCAGCCCGATGACGTTGATGATCAGCAGTGCGAGCGCCGAAGTCACGGCACGCATCCGTAACGAGACGAGCCCCTGCGCCTGCGCGAGCACGGGGGCGAGATACACGTTGGCCGTGCATGCCGGGATGATGAACCAGAGAATCGCCGCCAGCCACGAACCGGTCAGGAAAGTGGCGGCATAAGGCACGGCGGTTAACAGCACGGTCAGGCCGATGAACACAAGAGCACGTTTGTGGCTGTCCTTGCCCAGGTGATCGGCAATGTAGCCGCCGAGGAAGAAACCGAGACCGCCCGCGATACCGAGAATCGGGCCGAGCCAGAAACCGAGTGTCGCGATTTCCATGCCATGGCTGCGAACGAGGAAGCTCGGCAGGAAATTGATCACTGAATAGCCGACGAATGACGACAGTCCCGCCGCAACGGTCATGTGCACGAACGACTTGCGCGTCCAGAGGAATCGCATCGTCTCGAGCCAGGGCGGCCTGTCGCCCGTCGCGGTGCGGCCCTCCGCATGTCCGCGCTTCGGCTCGATGACGGTGAAGCGAAAGATGAGCGCGAGCACGACGCCCGGGATGCCGACGATAAAGAACGTCTCGCGCCAGCCGACGTTCTGCACGACCCAGCCGCCGAGAAGATACGCCAGCATGATGCCGGTCGATATCCCGATCGAATAGACGCCCATCGCCGTCGCCCGCTGTTCGGGCGGATACAGGTCGGCGATCATCGAGTGTGCCGGCGGACTGCAGCCGGCCTCGCCGACGCCGACGCCGACGCGAGCCAGCGCGAGCTGCACGAAGTTCGTAACCGCGCCCGACAGGGCCGTCATCCCGCTCCAGACGGCTACTGCGAGCGCGATGAGATTGCGCCGGTTGTGGCGGTCCGCGTAGCGTGCGATCGGAATGCCGAGGATGATGTAGAACATCGCAAACGCCGGGCCGACCAGGAACCCGAGCCAGGCGTCGGAGACGCCGAACTCCTCGCGAATCGCCGGCAGCAGGATGGCGAGAATTTGCCGGTCGATGAAATTGAACATGTAGACGACGGCCAGCATCACCAGCGCATAGCGGCGCGCGGCCGTCGAAACAGGCTGCGAGCCGGTCACTGCGTCTGGTCGTTGCCGGGCGCCACGCTTCCCGCGTTGGGACGCCGCGTATCCGACGCACCGATGTAGTTGTCGCCCTCCTTGCCGACCGACTGCAGGCTGCCCATCATGCTGCCCGACATCGAGATCTCGTGTCCGCGTTGTTCGAGAATCTTCACGGTGTCCGGACTGTGGCCGGGTTCCAGATAGAGACGATCGGGCAGCCACTGATGATGCATCCGCGGCGCAATCGTCGCCTCGGCGAGATTCATGCCGTGGTCGATAACGTTGACGATGAGTTGCAACACGGTCGAGATGATGACCGAACCGCCCGGGCTGCCGCTCGCGAGGACGAGTTCGCCGTCCCGGAACACCATGACGGGCGACATCGAGCTCAGCGGCCGCTTCAGGGACTCGATCGCATTCGCGTCGCCACCGATGAGGCCGAAGGCATTCGGTACGCCGGGCTTGGCGGCGAAATCCACCATTTCGTTGTTCAGAACGAATCCGGCCCCGGGGACGGATATACGCGAGCCGAACGAGAAGTTCACCGTGTACGTGACGATCGCGACATTGTCCTCGTCATCGACGATCGAGTAGTGCGTCGTGTCGATGCCCTCGGGTTGCGGCGGCACGCCGGGTGCGACGTCAATCGACTTTCTCGCCCGGTCCATCGGAATACCGGCGGCAATTTCCTTCGCGTACTGTCGGCTGGTCAA
>JANQGP010000129.1 GCA_028277265.1 Woeseiaceae bacterium
CTCCTGGGAGGCGGCATAGACGGCCCCGTCGACGGACGGCTTGCCGGTCGCCGTAACCACGAGCCAGGCGCCGTCGAGATCGGTCGCCCGGAACTCGCGTGACGTCCGGCGCAAGCCGTGACGCTCGATGTACGCCGCGAATGCCTGGCTGGTCGCGGGCGCGATGACAGTGAGGTCGGCGCCGGCGCCGTGCAGCAGCCGGGCCTTGCGCAGGGCCACGTCACCACCGCCGACGATGATGCAACGGCGGCCTTCGAGGTTCAGGAATCCCGGAAAATAGTCCATGACGGCGACTCGGCAGACAACGAGTTCGCACTATAGCCAGCGCGGCACGGGGCCAGAAAGACAGTTAGTTTCTGCCTTTATAGCGCGCCGTTATATGATGTGGCTTTCAGGGCGAAGAGGCGCCGGTGCTCCCGATTGAAACTGACGAGGGCGTTCGCGGTCACATAAGGGGACGCGGTAGCTCCAGAACACACCAATGAAGCTGCAACAACTCAAGTACCTGCTTGCGATCGTTGACAACGGATTGAACATAACAGCCGCGGCTGAACGGCTGTACACTTCGCAACCCGGCGTCAGCAAGCAATTGAAATTGCTCGAGGAAGAACTCGGCATGCAGCTGTTCACGCGCAAAGGCAAGAGCCTTGGCGGCATAACGCCAGCCGGTGAGCGTGTCATCGAACGGGCGCGAGTGATCATGCAGGAAGTCGAGAATATCCGCAGTCTCGCGTCGGATTACTACGAAGAAGGAACCGGCTCGCTTTCGATCGGCACGACACACACGCAGGCGCGCTACGTGCTGCCGGAGATCATCGCCGAGTTTCGAAAGCGCTTCCCGAATATCAGTCTGAACCTGCATCAGGGTACGTCCGAGCAGATTGCCGACATGGTCAAGGCGAACAAGATCGACTTCGCAATCGCTACCGGTGCGTCGGAGTTGTTTTCGAGCCTGTTGCTCGTGCCGAGTTATCGCTGGGACCGTCAGATCATCGTGCCGAAGGGCCACGAACTGACCCAGCTCGATCGCAAGATCACACTTCACGATCTCGTCGACTATCCGCTGGTCACGTACGTGTTCAGTTTTAGCGGCCAGTCGTCGCTGAAACGTGCGTTCGCCGATGAAGGCCTCGAACCGAACGTCGGCTTCACGGCACGTGATGCCGATGTCATCAAGACATACGTTCGCATGGGACTCGGTGTCGGCATCGTCGCCAGCATGGCGGCCGACTGCGCCGACCGCAAGGATCTTCAGATCATCGACGCGGAAGGATTGTTCCCGCGCAGTACGACGTGGATCGGGTATCGCAAGGACGCGCTTCTGCGCAAGTACATGTTCGACTTCATCCAGCTGTTCGCACCGCACATATCCGGCAGACAGATGGACCTGTTGCGCCGCGCGACCTCACAGGATGCCGTCGACAGCCTGTTTGCCGAAGCCGAGCTGCCGCTGCGCGACGGCTGCGGCGACAAGATCACCGCCGCAGCCTGACCTGTACCCGCTTCATCCACCCGATCTGACGGCGATTGCAGGCCGGACGGCGGTATGATGGACTCAGCGAAGCGCAATCATGGAGAACCGGGGTGACTGAAGAAACCGCGAACCGTTCACTATTCGGTATCGTCCCGGTGATTCCGGGCTTTCTCGCGTTTGCCGCTGTCGTCGGCCTCGCGGCGCTCGCCGTTCTCATGGCCGTTGTCGGATTCATCGGGCGCGACGGTTTCTAGGCCGTGCCCAAGGGTCAATGCAATTGCGGCGCCATCGGTTTCGCGATCGACACAACTATCTCGGACATTGTGATCTGTCATTGTTCCATTTGCCGGCGATCGACCGGTGGCAATGGCATTGCGGTCATCGTCGTCGACAACGACGACTTCCGCTGGACGCATGGCGAAGACCTGATAACGACGTGGAAGAAGCCTGACGCGGACTGGCAGACGTGGTTCTGCCGGATTTGCGGCTCGCCGTTGCCGGGAGCCAATGACGACCTGCGTATGTTCGTGCCCGCAGGGCTTATCGTCGAGGGCGGCGAACTGCTCGAGGTGAAGCACCATATCTGGGTGGACTCGAAGGCCGCCTGGGACGAGATTGGTGGTATCGGACGCCTGCACCCGCGGGCGTTCGGCGAGTAATCGGCATCGAAAGCGCTAGGGCTCCTCGGCGTCCCGTGTCGCCTGGCGCTGCGGCTGCAGGATGTGCCGATTCAGTTTCCCGATCGCACCGGCGACGGTTTCGATCAGGTGCGCCTCCCCGGGCCCGGATACGGACATGAGCTGCTGCTCGTAGACCGGGACCTCTTCGAGACGGGCGGCGACGTCCCCGATGTTGCGCAGCCGATCGTCCAGCACGGTATTGAAGTAGCCGTCGGGAAAGTAGCTCGTCACGGAGATGCCCAGCACGTAAGCGAGTCGCGTGCCGCGCTCGCTCTTCATTTCCAGGACCATGACGTAAAGCTTGTAGTCCGGGTCCTCGTCGGTGACGGCAACGTCGCCGAGGTTTCGAAGCTCATTGCGAACGTACATACCGACACGCTTCTTGGCGTCCTCGTCAGGTATCGATACCTCGTAGGCAATTCGGAACACGTGCTCGACGTCGTCCTGCGCCGTCGCCGGGAGCGCGACCAGGGCCGCCAGTGCAAGCGCAATCGCCTTGGTGTTCATCGGTGACCCCCTGACCGTAGTTGGCCGTTGCCGGAAACGTCGATGAACCCGATAGTACAGAGATCGATCCTGAAGTGTAGCCAGGGCCTGCTTACGCGGTGCTCGTACCGAAGTCCATCTCGTGCAGACCGCACTCCCGGTTGAGGCCCGCGAAACGCGTGTCCTCGAGTGAATTCACCTCGGACAGGGACCTCGTCGAGTGCACG
>JANQGP010000175.1 GCA_028277265.1 Woeseiaceae bacterium
CGAGTGCGAGCGATTCGACACTGCGAATGCTGCCGAATCCGGAGCAGCGCGGACACGTCATGTACGCCGATTCTCCAATCGACGGCCGCAGTCGCTGGCGTGACATCTCGAGCAGGCCAAAGCGGCTGATCTTGCCGATTTGTACGCGCGCGCGGTCCTGGCGTACGGCCTCCCGAAGCCGGTTTTCCACGTCGCGCTGGTGCTTCGACGGGCCCATGTCGATGAAGTCGATGACGACGAGTCCGCCCAGGTCGCGAATTCGCAGCTGGCGGGCTATTTCCTCGGCCGCTTCGAGGTTGGTGTTGAGTGCCGTCGCCTCGATGTCGCCGCCCTTCGTCGCGCGGGCCGAATTGATGTCGATGGAGACCAGTGCCTCGGTGTGGTCGATCACGATGCTGCCGCCCGAGGGAAGGTGGACCGTATGCGCAAAGGCCGATTCGATCTGGGACTCGATCTGGAAGCGCGTGAACAGCGGCACCGGATCGGTGTAGTGCTTCAGCTTCTTCAGATTGTGCGGCATCGTCATCTCGACGTGCTCGTAAGCATCCTTGTAGGTTTGCTCGTCGTCGATCAGGATCTCGCCGATTTCGTTGGTCAGGTAATCACGCAGGGATCGAACCACCGAATCACTTTCGCGGTAGATAAGAAACGGCGCGGGGCGCTCCAGGACGACGTTCAGGATGGCCGTCCAGACGGTGAGCAGATTCTCGAGGTCCCAGGCGAGTTCCTCGGCAGTGCGGTCGATACCCGCGGTACGCAGGATGACACTCATGCCATCGGGGATTTCGATCGAATTCAGCGCTTTCCGGGCCGCATCGCGATCCTGTCCGGTGATGCGCCTCGATACGCCGCCCGAGCGGGCCTTGTTCGGTTTCAGGACGATGAAACGGCCGGCGAGGCTGACAAACGTGGTGAGCGCCGCCCCCTTGTTGCCGCGTTCCTCCTTGTCGACCTGAACGACAATGCTCTGGCCTTCCTTGAGGACGTCCTTGATGTTCGGCTTGCCACCGCCGTCGCCGCCGGAGAAGTACTCGCTCGAGATTTCCTTTAGCGGCAGGAAGCCGTGGCGCTCGGCGCCATAGTCGACAAACGCCGCTTCGAGACTGGGCTCGATGCGCGTGATCTTGCCGAGATAGATGTTGGCTTTCTTGCGTTCGCTAGCCGGTGCCTCGATATTGAGGTCGTAGAGGCGCTGGCCGTCGACCATCGCCATGCGCAACTCTTCTTGCTGAGTCGCGTTGATTAGCATTCTTTTCATGTTGCCCTACTTGTATGTTGGAGGGCAGCAGGACGGGGCTGGGCGCCAGGCGGGCGCAGGGGATGTCACGCACAGGTAGGCGACGTCCAATTACGTCGCCGAAAAGATTCACCAATTCCGTGTGGGTGCGACCCAGAGTGGTCAGAACCCAAAAAACTGTCAGCATGATTGCCCTGCGGCTTTGCCGCGTCGGCGCGTGCCGGATTCCGTGCTCGCTGCCGTCTGAAATCAGGTCTCGCAGGGAGGCGGGACCCGAGAAAAACCGATGTTGACGAGGTACGGGCCGGTAGGCCAACGCGCCTCGGGGCGCTAATATAGCACACCTCGGCGTCACTTAAGCAACTGATCATGCAAGAAAACTCGACCCCCGACACGAAATCCCGCATTACCGGGGTCCGCAAGGTGCGGGTGGACGAGGAGCGTGCCGGCCAGCGAATCGACAACTTCTTGCGCAACGAGCTGCCGGGCGTGCCGAAAGGGCGTGTCTATCGGCTGCTGCGCCGCGGCGAGGTCCGGGTAAACGGCGGCCGTATCCGGGCCGAGTACAGGCTTCGCGAAGGCGATGTCGTGCGTATTCCGCCGGCCAGGGTGGCGACGGGCGGTCCGCCCCCGCCGGAGCGGCCGGCCCGCGACATGCTGAAGCACGTACTCTACGAGGACAAGCGCCTGCTCGTCATCAACAAGCCGGCCGGTGTGGCCGTCCACGGCGGCAGCGGCATCAGCCATGGCGTCATCGAGTTGCTGCGCCATGCGCGACCCGACCTCGGGAACCTCGGGCTGGTGCACCGGATCGATCGGGAAACGTCCGGCTGTCTGGTCATGGCCAAGCGCCGCGGTGCACTGCGGGAGCTGCACGCGCATTTCCGGGACGGGCATGTCGAAAAGAACTACCTGGCGCTGGTCGTCGGTGACTGGCAGTACGGCGAGCAGCTGATCGATGCGCCGCTGCTGGTGACGAATCGCAAAGGCGGCGAGCGCCATGTCATCGTCAGCAAGAAAGGCAAGGAGGCGCAGACGCGGGTCAGTCTGTCGCGGACCTACGGCGTCTACAGCCTGTTGCAGTGTGCGCCTATGACCGGACGGACGCATCAGATTCGCGTACACCTTCGGCATGCGGGCCACCCGATCGCCGGCGACGATCGCTATGGAGACGACGAGGAAAACAAAAGGGCGAGACGATTTGGTCTGAAGCGACTTTTCCTGCACGCCCAGTCCATCGCATTCGCCGATGGCAGCGGCAACGAATTGCACTTCACGGCGCCGCTGGCCGACGACCTCGAGCAGTTCCTCACCGTCGGCGTCGTCGAGGCCCAGCGGCAGAAGAAGAGGGCATGACGGCTACCCTGGCCATGCCTCTTCGTATTCGATGATGCGCGCATCGTCGCGGGGTTCCTCCGGCAACCAGCCCGCAAGCACCAGCACAGCTACGACGATAGGACCCGCGCTGAAGTAGAGCGGCAGTAACGAGCCAGGCAGGTCCGGGTCCAGCAGACTCGGCAGCGTCAACGGCGCGGCCGCGAGAATTCCTGTTACGAGCCCGGGCGCCGTGTTCTCGGTGTATACACCGCTCCATACACGCAACACGGTGCGCGCTCCGCTCAGGCCTGCGATGGCCCATGCGATCAGCAATGCGCCGATCGATGGATTGTCGAGAACCGTGGCGATACCGGCAATCAGGGGCACGAACGCCAGGAAGCCCAGGACGATTACCGGCACCACGCCAAAGATGACGAACATCAGGCTATTCACTTCAGGCCCGCACGTGTGTACATGCCCAGCCCTCGGCGCGCAATGCGCAATACGACGTTGATGCTGAAGAAATGACCGACCCCGAGAACCAGCAGTACGAGACCGAGTCCCTCGGCCTGATAGACGAGCATCTCTTCGAACGTATTGATCTCCACCCGGGTCCGCATGCGCAACAACACGAACCCGAGGCTGACCAGATACACGCCGGCCATCAGCAGGCGCGCGATGGCATAGGCGAGGCCGTTGTCGCCCTCGAAGCCCTCGATGAGAAACGTCCGACCGTCGCGATTCAACGTGGACGAGATGTACGCCACGGTGAATAGACTCAGAACGAGATACATGACGTAGTTTGCTGTAGTCAGCATGTTGGTCTCCCTGTCATTGATGTCGAGGAGACACTAGGCGGGTACGGGGTTGTCCGCTTCCTGATTGAACGAACCGGAACAAAAACCCGGAAAGCGATTTCATATCAATGGCCTGGAGACGTCCGGATTGATCATTCAGGAGTCGTCATCCTGCCTGGCCGCCTGCTTGCGCCAGGCACCCGGCGACATGCCGGTGATTTCCCGGAACGCCGCGTAGAAGTTCGACTGCGACCGGAATCCGGTCGCGAGGCTGACCGACAGCACCGATGCCGACCGGTCCTCTCTCAGGAGTGCGCGGGCCGCGGCGACGCGGCGTTCGCGCACGTACCGTGAGAAACCGTGGCCGAAGCGCGTGTTGATGAGTTCGGACAGCTGGTGGGGCGACAGGTCGAGGGCGTCCGCGAGCACCGTGAGGCTCAGGTCTTCGTTCTCGTAGATTTTATCCCGGGTCATCGCCTGGTCCAGCTGCGCGAGTTTCACCTCGACGTCGACATTGCCAAGCGTCGTCGAGGCGTACGCAAGATGCGCTGCGTCGGACATGTCTTCGAGAATCTGTGGAAACCAGATCATCGCAGCGGTGACGAAAACGAACGACGCACCCGTAAACAACGCGTACGTCAGGTAGAAGACATCGTTGCCCAGGGTCTTCGCCGATGTCGCGAGCACGAGCATCGCGATTGCGAGTACGGCGAAGTAGCAGAAGAAGGCCAGTTCGAAGAGGTAGCGGTGAACGTGGCGACGCAAGCCGAAGACGTACATCGCAAACCAGATCGAATAGCCTGCGCCCAGCACGAACGAGACGGGCGGAATCCATGCGAGCGGCAGAAACGGCCCGGACGCCAGAGGCGCAAGGTGCAGGATGTGAAGCGGTGACCGCGTGCTGCCGGGTACGAGCACTTCGCGACTGAAGAAATAGAACGCCGGCGGCGTCGCAAGCAGCAGCAACATGTAGGTGCGGTGCAAGAACGGCTCGATGGCGTCTTGCAGGAAAAGCAGGTGGCACGTCTGCAGCCCGAGCATCGAACCGAGCAGACCGATGCAGGCGATACGCCCGACAAGCGACTTCTCCATATCGCGAATGAAGAACAGGTAGGCGACGAGCAGCACCGGCGCTGCAAGAATGGAAAATCCGACGAAGACCTGCGTTATTACGGCGAGCATGACGTCGTTCCGGCTATCCTGTGGCGGGGCCTGTTGACACTTGGTGTTGACAGGCCCTAGGGCAGCAGGTAACCCAGTTTCAACAGCCGATCGGCAACCCAGATCATCGGTAGCCCGATCAGACCGGTCGGATCATCCGTTTGCACGGATTCGAACAGCACGAATCCGGCGCCTTCGAGCTTGAAACTGCCGGCGCAGTCGTAGGGCTCGTCGTGGCGCAGGTAAGCGTCGGCGAGACGGCGATCGAAGTGGCGAAATTGCACGACAGTGCGGTCGGTGTGTTCGTAGCGGGCCCTGCCGACCGGATCCAGGACGCACACCGAGGTCAGGAATTTGACCGTCTTGCCCGACGCCGCGAGCAACTGCTCGACGGCGCGTGCGTGACTTCCCGGTTTGCCGAGCACCTTGCCTTCCAGCACCGCCACCTGGTCCGCGCCGATCACGAGGGCATTGCGCGAGTTGACCGCGACAGCCTCGGCTTTTCTGCGCGCCAGTTGCCGAGAGAGCTTCTTGGGCGACAGGTCATCGACGTTGGTCTCGTCCACCTCGGGATCGACGGCCTCGTAGCTGTCGAGGAAGCGATCCAGCAGGTCACGCCGGTAGGGTGAAGACGACGCCAGGACGATGAGCGGTGCGGTCGGATTTTGCATAAAAAAATCAAAACCTTAAGACGATGACCCCGGAGTGTACCCGGTTTGGCGAAGCGGACCGGTTTTTCTTGTCGCGATGCTTTGACTTAGAAACCCGAGGTCCTTATCATGCGCGCGCCATGGGTAATCCGCTGCGCGAACGCCGCACCGCGGCCGAATGGGCCGCGAGCGGTCAAGTAATTGAAATTGCTGAGAAAATTGGCGATTTCGAGCAGCTTGCAGCGATTATCGACGCCGATCTTGCGGCGCTCGATGCTGCTAGAATGCCCGTGGACTGGCGCACGTCTGCCGTTGAGGGCCGGGTCGAATTCGGCTTCGCCGACGCGCAGCGACTGTTGCCGACGGCGGCACTCGGTGTCGTAACGACCGTCGACGCGGTGTGCCAGCGATGCCTGGAGCCGTTTCGCCTGCCGCTGGAAGCGGAGGCAGATCTGCTGTTGCTGGAGCTCGAGCAGACGGCCGAAGGCTACGACGACTACGAGGTGTGGGAGCTGGAGGAAACGCAACTCCGGCCGCTCGATATCGTCGAGGAGATGCTGGTCATGACCATGCCGTTTTCGGCGATGCACGTGGACTCGGCGTCATGCAATGCGCTTGCACCGGTGACGCAGGCGCCCGATCAGGATATGACAACGCCGTTCGCCGCGCTTCGTGAGCAGATGGCGCAGGACAAATAGGGCTCGCCTTGCCGGGCCGATTGGAGTGAATTATGGCTGTTCAGAAGAGTCGCAGGACCCCGGCAACGCGCGGTGCTCGTCGTTCGCACGACAAGCTCAGGAAGCCGACGCTGTCGGTCGATCCGACGTCGGGCGAGACGCATTTGCGTCATCGCGTTACGCCGGATGGTTTCTACCGCGGCAACCAGGTTGTTTCCCAGCCTGAGTCGATCGACGACGACGAGTAACCTCATCCCGGATTGGCCGGTGCAAGCCCGGCCTGTCGACCGGTGAGCGATCCCTCGATCATTTCCCTTGATGCCATGAGCGGCGACCTCGGTGCCGAGGTCGTCGTGCGCGCGGCGGCGGCGGCGCTTCGCCGTCATCGCAACCTGGAACTGATTCTCGTCGGCGACGAAGCAGAGCTGACGCAGCTCGTCAGAAAGGTCCTCGGGAAGCATCCGCGTCTGTCGATACGGCACGCCAGCGAAGTCGTCGGCATGTCGGAGCCGCCGGCGGAGGTGCTGCGCAAGAAAAAAGACTCGTCAATGCGTGTTGCGATCAACCTGGTCAAGGATGGCGACGCGCAGGCCTGCGTCAGTGCCGGCAATACCGGCGCGCTGATGGCCACGGCGAAGTTCGTTCTCAAGATGCTGCCCGGCATCGATCGCCCCGCGATCATTGCCGAGCTGCCCTCGCGCGGTGGTTCGTTACACATGCTCGATCTCGGCGCCAATACGCAGGCGACCGCGGACCATCTTTTCCAGTACGCGGTGATGGGTTCGATCGTATCCAACGATATCCTCTGTATCGATGCGCCACGCGTGGCGCTGCTCAATATCGGTGCGGAGGACACGAAGGGCAACGACACGGTCAAGGAAGCGGCCGCGATGCTCAGCGCGAGCACGCTCAACTACGTCGGCTTCATCGAGGGCAGCGACCTGTTCGATGGCAAAGCCGACGTCGTCGTTACCGACGGTTTCACGGGCAACGTTGCGCTCAAGACGATGGAAGGCACGGTCGGTCTCTGCATACACCATTTCAAGCGACAATTCTCAAGGAGTTGGTTTGCGAAGCTGCAGGCATTGCTGGCGCACTGGGTGCTGCGCAGTCTTCGCGTGGAGATGGACTCGCGCAATTACAACGGTGCGACACTCGTCGGCCTTAATGGTATCGTCATTAAGAGCCACGGTAGCGCCGATGCTTACGCGTACCAGCATGCGATCGAAACGGCGATCGTAGAAGTTCGCAACCAACTGCCGCAACAGATCGGTACGTTGCTCGAAAAGGAAGCCGCATGACGTATTCGCGCATCGTTGGAACCGGACGGTATCTGCCTGAGAAAATCCTGACCAACTTCGATCTCGAGAAGATGGTCGATACGACGGACGAGTGGATTCGAACGCGAACCGGCGTGGAACGGCGTCACATCGTGTCGCCGGAGCAGACGACATCCGACATGTGTTGCAAGGCGGCGAAGACCGCGATGGACGACGCGGGCGTCAATCCCGGCGACATCGACCTCGTCATCACCGGTACCACGTCGCCGGACGTCGTTTTTCCCAACGTCTCGACGATCATCCAGCATCGCCTCGGTATTCCCGCGTGTACCGCCTTCAGCCTGGAAGCTGCATGTACGGGTTTCATCTACGCGCTGACGACGGCCGACAAGTTCATCAAGGCCGGCGAGGCCAAATGCGCGCTGGTCATGGGGGCCGAGTGCATTAGCAAGCTCATTGACTGGACCGATCGCAATACCTGCGTGCTATTTGGTGACGGCGCCGGTGCCGCGATCGTTGTGCCGTCGGATGAACCTGGCATCATTTCCTGCGCGCTCGGCGCTGACGGGCAGTACCGTGAACTGCTGCATTACCCGGCCGGCGTCTCGAAAGACCTCCCAGCCGCCGGCACTGAAGATGCGAACATCATCATGAAGGGCAACGAGGTATTCAAGGTCGCGGTCAAGACGCTCGGCGCGATCGCGGAAGAGGCGCTGGACAAGGCGGGCATCTCGAAAGACAAGCTTGACTGGCTCGTACCGCACCAGGCCAATATTCGCATCATCCAGGCGATGGCCAAGCGCCTCGAAATGCCGAACGAAAAGGTCATTATCACCGTGCAGGACCATGGCAATACGTCGGCGGCGTCGGTGCCGATGGCGCTCGACGTCGGTCGGCGCGACGGACGCATCGAGGACGGTCAGCTGATCCTTATGGAAGCATTCGGCGGCGGCTTCACCTGGGGCTCCGTCCTGATGCGCATGTAGAAATAGAGTACCGGACACCCTATTTCCGTTCTGACCGGAATAGGGTGTCCGGTACCCTGTTTCACCAGAGGCTGCTTTTCTTCTGGCGCGCGGAGCGTCGCTGCATACGCTGATGAAGCTGCTGGCGACGTCGGTCGAGGCGATCACGCCGGATGACGGGGTCGATCTTGCGGCTGTGTCTCTTCTCGAAGTCGTCACGAAAACGGCAGAAGTCGTCGTAGGCCTCGCGCACGTGCTGAAGTTCGCGCGCGACAAGCTCGATGATGATCACATCATCGAGGAAGCCGATCACCGGAACGTCATCCGGGAGGATGTCCTCGGGATCCGCAAAGTATACGAACGTCGCGAGCAGGCGTTCCCGGTCTGCGTCCGGCAGCTGCCAGTCCTCGTCGCCGAGCATGCTGAGCAATGACTCCAGCTCCGGGATTCGCTTGCCGACGAAATCGGGCAGCGGCTCGCTGCTGCGGACTTCCTCGAGAACCGCATGCATGGCCTCGATGATCTCGGTTTCCTCGGCGTCCTTGACCGCCGCGCGCGACTGGCGAAGCGACTTTCGGAAGAAAGCGAGATCGCGATCTGTCAGTTCGAACGAAATTCTCAGGCTCATGGGCGCAGGCTAACGGCAAGTCCCTATGTGGTCAACGCGGGATGGTTTACCATAGGCGCTGGGCTCAGGTGGTCCGGATCATGAAACCGAAACTGATTATTGGCAACAAGAACTACTCGTCGTGGTCGTTGCGGCCGTGGCTCCTGATGAAGGAGGCGGGCATTGATTTCGACGAGCATCGTATCGTGCTGGATACGCCGACGACGAAACGGGAAATCGCTGCGTTTTCGGATGCCGGCCGCGTGCCGATTCTGCAGCTCGGTGACCTGACAGTCTGGGACTCGCTGGCGATTTGCGAGACCGTTGCCGAGCGTTGGCCCGACAAACAGCTATGGCCGGGCGATCCGGACGACCGCGCGCATGCACGCGCGATCTCCTCGGAGATGCATTCGGGCTTCCAGTATCTGCGTGTCTGTATGCCGATGAACTGCCGCGCAATGGGTCGCAAGGTCCATATTCCCGACGAACTTGGCGAAGACATCGACCGGGTGATCAGCATCTGGGCCGACTGTCATCGCAAGTATGGCGGACGCGGTGGCTGGTTATTCGGTGAGTTCTCGATCGCCGATGCCATGTATGCGCCAGTCGTGCTACGGCTGCGTACCTACGGCATCAACCTGCCGAACTCAGCGGGCTACTACCCGCACCGGCTGCTCGAAAGTGAGGCGATGCAGGATTGGCTCGCGGCGGCCGAGTGTGAAACCGAAGTCATCGAAGCGGACGAGACAGGCCAGTAATGCGCAAATTACCGATCATCCTGGCCGCGCTGTTGGCGGTCACCGCACCGGTCTATGCCGAGGTCTTCGAACTGCCTCCCGAGGGCTATGACGTCGTCGGTTCGGTGTCGACGATTACCGCACGCTATGAAGATACGCTCGTCGACATCGCACGACGTCACGGTCTCGGCTACTACGATGTCGTGCGCGCCAATCCCGGCGTGAACGTCTGGGTACCGGGCGAGGGGACCGAGATCATCCTGCCTGGTCGCTTCGTGCTGCCACCCGGCCCACGCGAAGGGCTCGTCCTGAACCTTGCCGAGTACCGCATGTACTACTTTCCGGAACCCATCGACGGCAAACCCGCTTATGTCTACACATACCCGATGAGTATCGGACGCATGGATTGGGAGACTCCGATCGGTCGTACGACGATCGTCGCCATGGCGAAGAATCCGACCTGGTATCCGCCGCAGTCCGTGCGCGACGAGCATGCCGCGGAAGGCGATCCGTTACCACGCATCGTACCGCCCGGTCCGGACAATCCGCTCGGTACGCGCGCGTTACGTCTCGGATTGCCGGGGTACCTGATTCACGGCACCAACCGTCCGGCGGGCGTCGGTATGCGCGTATCCCACGGTTGTGTGCGCATGTTCCCCGAGGATATCGAGTTCCTGTTCGACCGTATCCGCGTCAGCACGCCCGTGCGCATTATCAACGCGCCCGTGAAGATTGGCTGGGACGGCGACGCGCTCGTCGCGGAAGTGCATCCGCTGCTCGAGTCCGCACAGCCGCTCGTCGAGGAAACGGCGGAACAGCTCGAACAGCTTGACGCGGATGTGGATTTGCCACCACCGGATCCGAACAGCAAAGACCCGTTGACCTACGTTACCGAGCAGTTCATTGCCGTTACGGCGGACAAGGCCGGCAAGCTCGACTGGGATCTCGTCGAAGAACTTGTCGGGCGCTCCGACGGCATACCGGAGCCCGTCGGTGCGCGCATAAAAAACGCCGCGGCAAGCGCGGCGTTCGAATAAGGCGATTCTGTCCTATTACTTGGACATCGATTTCTGGAACATACGTTCCATGCTCTCGCGATTCGCTTCGCAGCAGGCCTGTGATTCGGTCGCAGCGGCGAGTGCCTGGTCAGCGGTGCTCTGTGCAGCCGAAGCGGCCTGAGCGGCGCGATCAGCAGCAGCGCGAGCAGCTTCAGCAGCAGAAGCAGCGGCGGCGGCGTCAGCAGCGGCACGATCAGCCGTAGCCTTTACATCATCCAGGCCCGTGGTAGCGCAACCAGCGGCCATTGCGACGAAGAGTGCAAGAGCACTTGCTCTGAGTGCGGTCTTTTTCATTTTGGAAGGTTCCTTTGTTGGGAAAACTGCAGGCGCATTATTTAACAAACCGGTCTTTGCTGCAATGAAAACACCTGTTTTTATTGTCTTTTGTCTGTGGTTGGCGACAGCCTCGCACACCTGTCCGGCAATTGGGGACAGTGACCTAGTTTCGTTTGGGACAGTTACCCTATTTCTCTAACGCCTCGTCCCAGGGGGCGTGGTCCGGAATACCGATTGCGCTGATCGTGACACACTGAAACGCTGTGACCCGGCGTTGGCATACTGGCCGTCTCTTACCAGATATAGCTTAAGCGTCAGGCTCTTATTCGGCGGACCGATCGCATAGCCAAAGGTGACTGTCCCAAACGAAACTAGGTCACTGTCCCCAGGCTTGCACTGGGATTGGTACTGTATATAATCCCATGTACTGTGAATTCATACAGGAACTGCTGAAATGCGCGAACTGACCCCAAGGCAAAAGCAAATTCTCGAGATGATTCAGGAGTTTATCGCCGAGACCGGTATGCCGCCGACGCGTGCCGAGATCGCCCGCCAGCTCGGCTTCAAGTCGGCCAATGCGGCTGAAGAGCATCTGCGCGCCCTGCAAAAGAAAGGCGTGCTGGAGCTTGTTCCGGGTGCCTCACGCGGTATCCAGCTCAAGGATTCCCTGCGGGACCAGATGGGCCTGCCGCTGGTTGGCCGTGTGGCTGCCGGCAGTCCGATTCTTGCCCAGGAACATATCGAGGCCCACTACAAGCTCGACCCGCAGCTGTTCAGCCCCAAGCCGCATTACCTGCTGCGTGTCTATGGCATGAGTATGCGCGACGCCGGCATCCTCGACGGCGATCTCGTCGCGGTGCACCGCACTCCCGAAGTCCGCAGCCGACAGATCGTCGTCGCACGCCTCGATGACGAGGTCACGGTCAAGCGTTATCGCCAGAACGGATCGCTGGTGTCGCTGCTGCCCGAGAACGATGAGTTCGAGCCGATCGAAGTCGACCTGCGCGAACAGGCACTCGTTATCGAGGGTGTCGTGGTTGGTGTCATTCGCGACGGCATGCCGTTGCATTGAGCATTGTCATCGTCACTCGACAAACTCCTCGAAAACCCGCGCGTCTGGCGCGGTCGCGAACAGGCCGGGCGTCAGGCGGGGATTGCGACCGGTTACGCGGAACTCGACAGGCATCTGCCCGGAGGTGGCTGGCCGTCTGACTCCCTGACCGAAGTCCTGACGACACGCTACGGTATCGGCGAACTGCGCCTGCTGATGCCGGCGCTCGCGCAACTCAGCAATGAAGCGCCACGGCAGGACTTTACCGAACCGGGCTGGATTGCCTGGGTCGCGCCGCCATTCCAGCCGTATCCGCCGGCACTGCAGCAATGCGGTATCGATCTGTCACGCATGCTGATCGTACGTCCGAAAGAAACGAGTGAAATCCTCTGGTCGGCGGAACAGGCGTTGTCGTCAGGCACCTGTGCCGCGGTGCTGTTGTGGCCGGACACGCTCGATGACCAGGGCAGTCGCCGTTTACAGCTCGCCGCGGAAAAAGGCCGCAGCTGGGCCGTCGCATTTCGCCCGTTGGACGCCCGTCGACAGCCGTCGGCGGCTGCATTGCGTCTCAAGCTGCAGTCGAGCGCACAGGGTATGCGTGTAGATATCCTAAAGAGCCGCGGCGGACGCCCGGCCGTTATTCCGAAACTCCTGTAATGAAGTCGCGGGCCTGCAGACCCCCCGCCATGCCGCGGGACGTTGCCCCGACCGCCGGTGCCGTGCAACAGCCGTTGCCACTTGCCGAACCGGCGGCGCCACGAGCGCCGCGCGTGAGCGGGTCATCGGCCACACGTGCGGAGCGGCTGTGGTTCTGTATCCGGTTGCCCAATCTGCCACTCGAGGCGAGTCGCACCTCGAACGCACCGACCGCCGTGGTCGAGGACCAGCACGGCCTGCATCGCATCCTGCTTGCCGACCCCGAGGCACAGGCAGCCGGTGTCATGCCGGGGCAGGCGGCCAATGCGGCGCTGGCTTTATTGCCGGTCCTGCAGCTCGAGGAACGCAGTCCGCCGCGCGAGCGGCAGGCCCTCGAGGAACTGGCGTCCTGGGCTGAACGGTTTTCCTCATTCGTATCGATTACAGGGAACGACGCACTGTTGCTCGAGATCGCGGGCAGCCTGCGCTTGTTCGGGGGGCTCCGGGAGCTCCGGCAGAACATTGCCAGCGGCCTCGAGGGGCTCGGCTTTCGCGCCATGCTGGCCATTGCGCCGACTCCGCTCGCCGCAACCTGGCTGGCGCGCTCGAGGCAGCGCGCCTGCATTCGTCATACCGACAACCTGGCACCGGTTTTGCGCAAGCTGCCGCTGGCCTGCCTCGACTGGCCGATGGCCTTGCGCGAGGCCCTGGGCGGCATGGGCGTCATGAACGTTGGCGATTGCCTGCGTTTGCCTCGCGAGGGTTTCACGCGGCGCTTCGGTGCCGAACACCTGCTCCAACTCGACCGGGCGCTTGGGTGCTTGCCCGATCCGCAGACTTCATGGCGCGCACCGGAGCGCTTTTGCGCGGACTACGAGATGACCGAGGAGCAGACCGATCGAGAGTTGTTGCTCAACATCTGCTATGAGCTGCTGTCGTCACACGAACGATTTTTGCTTGCACGGCAACTCGGCACACAGCATATCTGCTTCAGTTTCTTTCACCTCAAAGGTGCGGCGACGGAATTGCGGCTCGGTTGTGCGTGCGCGGAACGCACGGCAAAACGCTGGTTTGAATTACTGGGCATTCGGTTCGAACAATTGCGTTTGCGCGCCCCCGTGATTGCCGTACGCCTGCGCAGCGGGCTTGCGCAGCCGCTGCAGGCCGAATCGGAGTCCCTCGTATTCCAGGGCAAACCGGGTTCGCCGCTACGACGCTTTTCGATCACGCAGCTTGCCGAGCGCCTCATCGCACGTATCGGCGACCAGTCCGTGCAGGCGGCCACGATGGTGGCCGAGCATCGGCCGCACTATGCCTGGCGCAGCCAGAGCCTGCTGGCCGACGGGTCGAACCAGACTTTCGATGAACCTGCACGGTACCCGCAGCGCCCGTTGTGGATGTTGCCGGAACCGGCGCCGTTGCCGGTCGACAGCGGCTACCCGGTGCACCAGGGGTGCCGCCTGCAACTCGTTGACGGCCCTGAACGCCTCGAGACGGGCTGGTGGGACGAGGACGGTATTTCCCGGGACTACTACACGGCACTGAATCCCGATGGCATGCGCTTGTGGGTGTTTCGTAACCGCACGCGCACGCCGGACTGGTATCTGCACGGCTATTTCGGGTAAGCCCGGATGCTGCGTTATGCCGAACTGCACGCGCTCAGTAACTTCACGTTCCTGCGTGGCGCTTCTCATCCCGAAGAGTTGGTCGAGACGGCGGCGGCACTGGGTTACGATGCGTTGGCCATCACCGACGAGTGTTCAATGTCGGGCATCGTGCGCGCCCATTCGGCCGCGAAAGAACACGGTCTCGGCAAGCTCATCATCGGTTCGGAGATCCGGCTGCCAAGCGGCCGCAAGCTCGTCCTGCTCGCGCAGAACCGGCAAGGCTATGCGTCGCTGTGTCGCCTGATTACCGACGCACGTCGCGCGGCGAACAAGGGCAGTTATGACATAGCGCAACATGCCTTCGAGGATGGCCTGCCGGGTTGTCTCGCGCTCTGGGTTCCGGACCCTACGTTCACACTCGATGTCGAGGATCACTGGCTGCACGAGACGTTTCGCAATCGCCTGTGGATTGCCGTCGAATTGCTGGCCGACGGCCGGCAGCGCGAGCAGCTGGCGCGGTTGCAGGCCGAGGGCGCGCGCCTGAAGCTGCCGCTGGTTGCGAGCGGTGACGTTCACATGCATTGTCGTGCACGGCGTATCTTGCAGGACGCGCTCACGGCCACACGCCATGGCACGACGGTCGACAACGCCGGTTATGCCTTGTATCCGAACGGCGAGCGCCATTTACGGTCACTCGAGGTGCTGCAACGGGTTTATCCTGCCGCGATGCTCGAGGAGAGTGCCGCCATCGCGGCGACAATCGATTTCTCGCTCGATGAGCTGCGTTACGAATACCCCGACGAAATCGTGCCGGACGGGCATACGCCGGCGACGTACCTGCGGCAGCTGACCGAGGCGGGCATGCGGCGCCGCTGGCCTGACGGCGTGCCGGCCAGGGTCGTACGGTTGGTCGAACATGAACTCGCGTTGATCTCAGACCTCGGCTACGAGCCGTACTTCCTGACGGTGTACGACGTCGTGGCATATGCGCGCTCGAAGAATATCCTGTGTCAGGGCCGGGGTTCAGCCGCCAATTCCGCGGTCTGTTTCTGTCTCGGTATCACCGAAGTCGATCCGGGCCGCATGGAGATGCTCGTCGAGCGTTTCATTTCGAAGGAGCGTAACGAGCCGCCCGACATCGACGTCGATTTCGAGCACGAACGGCGCGAGGAAGTCATCCAGTACATCTACGGCAAGTACGGGCGCGAGCGTGCCGCGCTCGCAGCCACGGTCATCACCTACCGACCGCGCAGCGCGCTGCGCGATATGGGCAAAGTGCTCGGCTTGAGTGACCTGCAGGTCGGCCGACTGTCGCGCTCGATGCAGTGGTGGGACGGTACCAGGGTCGATGACAGCCGTATCCTCGAAGCCGGCCTGTCGCCGGACAGCCCGGTGATCAAGCGCCTCCAGTATCTCGTGCGCGAACTGATCGGCTTTCCGCGGCACCTGTCTCAACATGTCGGCGGCTTCGTCATTTCGAATGTGCCGCTCTATGAGCTCGTGCCGGTCGAGAATGCCGCGATGCCCGATCGCACGGTCATCCAGTGGGAAAAAGACGACCTCGAGGAGCTTGGCCTTCTCAAGGTGGACGTGCTCGGCCTCGGCATGTTGACGGCGATCCGGCGCAGCTTCGAGCTGATCCGGGCCTTCGATGGCCGTGAATACACGCTGGCGACGGTGCCTGCCGAAGATCCCGGGGTGTACGACATGATCTGTGACGGTGACACGATAGGCGTATTCCAGATCGAGTCGCGGGCGCAGATGACGATGTTGCCGCGCCTCAGACCACGTTGTTACTACGATCTTGTCATCGAGGTTGCGATCGTTCGTCCGGGTCCCATCCAGGGCGGCATGGTGCATCCCTACCTGCGGCGCCGGAACGGTGAGGAAGACGTGGTTTACCCGAGTGACGAAGTCAAAGGCGTATTGCAGCGTACGCTGGGCGT
>JANQGP010000199.1 GCA_028277265.1 Woeseiaceae bacterium
TCCCATGACCTTTGCCGCGATACTCGGGAAAGGCCGCCAGGACGTTCACGTACCAGGTGCCCGCAACGAGGTCTTCGAGCTGTTGCAGCGGCACGAACATCGGCGGCATGTCGTCGTAGTTGACGGGTTGGGGGTCGTCCGGCAAAGGGTAGCCGATCAATGCAGCGACGACCCTGCCGCCTTCCTCCCCGATTATCGTGTTGCGGTACGAGAATCCGCCGCTCTCGCGTCTTGCACGTTGCCGGCCGATGTCCCAGGGCGAGTCGCCCGGCCCGGCCATGGTCGTCCACAGGTACAGCGGCATTCCTTCGCCCGCTATGTTGACCAGCTCGGCCATCGGCCGAGCGTCATCCTGTGTCGCGTAGCGGTAGGGGGCGGTGAGTTCGATCATCGGCTGCTATTCTAGCCCAGTCGCGTTAAATTGATGCCAACGTGACGACGACGAAGTGGCATGACTGATCTCGACTGGACGGTAATCGGCGTCTATCTCGTCGGCATGCTTGCCGTCGGGGCCTACATCGGGCGCAAACAACGGTCGCGCAAGGACTACTACCTCGGTGGACAGCGGATGCCGGCCGCCGCGCTTGCCACGTCGACGATCGCAACGCAGTGTTCGACGAACAGCCTGCTCGGCGCACCGGCGTTTGTCGGTTTCGTCGCAGGCGGCGGAATGGTCTGGCTGCAGTACGAACTGGCCGTGCCGCTCGCGATGCTCGCGCTGATGTTCCTGTTCCGGCCCATGCGCGCCGGCAACTTCATTTCGATCTACGCGTTTCTCGAGGAACGGCTCGGATCGGGCGCGAGGCTGATCGCAAGCGGCAGTTTTCAGATCTTCCGCGGTATCGCAACCGGAGTGACCGTGTACGGTGTTGCGCTGGTCATCACGCTGCTCGTCGACGTGAGCTATACGCAGGCCGTGCTGATACTCATGGGCGTGACCGTCGCTTACGACGTGCTCGGCGGTATGCGTGCAGTCGTCGTAAGCGATGTCGCACAGGTCGTGCTCATTGTCGTTGCCGTGGCGCTGAGCCTGGGGCTCCTGATCGCCGAGCTCGGCGGCGTGGCCCCGCTCGTATCGGAACGCACCGAGGCGCTGGACCTTTCCTGGGGGCTGACCGGAGACTCGGACTATGGTTTGTGGCCCATGCTGATCGGCGGCTTCTTCCTCTACACCGCCTACTACGGCTGTGATCAGAGTCAGGCGCAGCGAGTGCTCGCCGCAAAGAGCACGAAGGCGACGGAGCGCGTGCTTCTGCTCAACGGCCTTCTGCGGTTTCCGCTGGTGCTGCTCTACTGCCTGCTGGGCCTCGCGCTCGCCGCGTATGCGTTGCAAAGCGATCTCGTTCAGCAGCTCCCGGCGGCGGAAAGCGGGGCACCGAATTTCAATCTCGTGTTTCCGGTCTACGTGCTCGAGACCTTTCCGGCCGGGCTGGTCGGTCTCGTCATGGTCGGCATATTTGCCGCGGCGATGTCGTCCATCGACTCCGCGCTGAATTCGCTGTCCGCTGCGACGATCGAGGACTTCGTGACAACGCGCAGGGATTTCTCCGAGCGCAAGCTGTTCCTCCTGTCCAAGGTTGCGACGCTTGGCTGGGGGCTCTTCGCGGTCGTGTTTTCCTACCAGGTGGAGCGGATAGCACCGACTGTCCTCGAAGCCATCAACAAGATCGGTTCCATGGCCAATGGTCCCCTGCTCGCACTGTTTACCGTGGCCCTCGTGGCTCCCGGCGTGGGCCAGCATCGAGCTGTCGCCGCCTTCTTCGCGGGCCTGCTGGCCAATGGTGCGCTCTGGCTGTTTGCGCCCGGGGTTTCCTGGCTATGGTGGAACGTAAGCGGCTTCATAGTCAGTTTGCTGCTTGCTCTGCTGCTGGCTTCACGCGGTACGGTCATTCGTCCGGGCTCGCTGGTTGCGCCGTCCCGATCACGTGCCGTCATGCTGATCGGCATGGCCGGCCTGATCTTTGTCGTCTGCCTGGCGTTCAGCCTGTTGGCTCGCCACGGGTGAGTTACAATTCTCGCTCGTGCCTCGTAGTTGCGCGCCAGTTCCCCAATCACAGACGTCGGCCAATGAAATTACACTATTCACTACTGCTTCTCTTTTTCCTGGTACTCACAGGGTGCTCGAGCCTCGTCGTCGAGGAGCGTGCCATCGACGTTTCCCAGGTGCCTCCCGAAGTATTGGAAGCCGCTCGTCAGGCTGTCCCGGGTTTCGAGCCTGATGAAGCGGAGATCGAGTACATCTACGAACTCGACGGAGAGGCCGACGGCAAAGCTTACGAAATCGAAGTCAGCCCCGATGGCGAGGTCAAGGAGATCGAGGCAAAAGACTGAGGATCAAGCTGCTAGTTGAACCGCGCCGGTGAGACGGCTTCGAGCGGCAGGTCCGTCGGCCGCTCCGCGACGAGATCGGCGATCAGCTTGCCCGTGACGGGCGCGAGCGACAGCCCGAGCATGTTGTGGCCCGTAGCCAGCAGCGCATTGTCGAATCCGGGTACCCGGCCGATGACGGGCAGGCTGTCCCACGTCATCGGGCGCCAGCCGTACCATGTCTCGACGACCTCCGGACCGACCGGTTCGCGAAGATACGGTCGGGCGGAGTCCTGCAGCTGCCGAATCCGGTAGTCGGGAATCGATGCGTCGAATCCCGCGAACTCCATCATCGACGCGATGCGGTAGCCATCCTCGAACGGCGTTACGCCAATGTGTTTCTCCGGCATGAGCATCGGATGCGACGGCATCGTTTCGGGACAGGTCATCGTGACCGAATAGCCCTTGCCCGGCTCGATCGGGATGCGACAATCCAGGGCGGACGCCAGCCCGCCGGACCATGCTCCGGCCGCGAACACGTAGTGCTCCGCCTCCAGTTGCCCGGTTGACGTATCGAGTCCCGCGACGTGTTTCCCGTTGCTGTCGACAGATTCGAGGCAACAATCTTCGATGAATCGCACGCCGGCGCGGGCGAGGCGCTCTGCCCATGACGCGTTGAGACGATCGGGCCTGAGGTGGCTGTCGTCTTCATAGAACCATGCGCCGGCCAGACCATCGAGCAAGGCAGGTTCGAACTCGGCGAGCGCCTCCCCGGCGATGTGCTCCGCAGACAATCCGTACTCGGACGTCAGCAACGAATCGGTCTCACCGAACTCGGCAAGGCCCTCGTCCGTGGCGAACACGAACAGCATGCCTTTGCGTTGCCACTCGCTGTCGAGCGCCGGGTCCTGCAACAGTCCGCGATACTCGGCCGCCGAGGCCTCGAGCAGGGCGTGCAGGGTGGCGCCGGCGGCGAGCATGTCGCTTCGATTGCAGCGGCGCGCGAACTCCAGCATCCAGCGAAACAGCGCCGGGCGAAGCTGGGGTCTGACCCGAAACGCGGCGCGCGGCCGGAACAAGGACATGAGGCCGGTCGCAAGCGCATCGGGCGTCGTCAGCGGCAGCACATGGCTCGGGACGATGAAGCCGCAGTTCGCGCTCGAACACGCGCCGCCGATACGCCCCTGGTCCACGACCGTGACGTCGTGACCCTCCGCATGCAGGTAGTGCGCGCAGGCGATGCCGATATGCCCGGCACCCACGACGATGACGCGGTCGGCACTCATGCCCGTATTCCGTCGGCAAACGGGTCGCCGGGTTGGTCGATGAGAGTCGCTTGGCCACAGACAAATGCGCGGCCCGTCACGCGCGGGATGATGCGGCCGTCATCGGCCGCGACGTAGCGAGCGACGAAACGGCTGCCGATGACGCTTTCCTGTACCCAGTCCGTATCGGGTGCGAGCATCCCGTCCGCGGCGAGGCAAGCGAGCTTCGCGCTCGTTCCGGTTCCGCAGGGCGAACGGTCGTAGGCCCCGCCGGGGCACAGGACGAAATTGCGGGCGTTGGCATCGTCCGCGTGGGCTTCCGCGAAAAACTCGATGTGATCGATCTCGCCGCCGTTTTCGCCGGTGATGCCCTGCTCACGCAGAGCCGACCGGATGCGCAGTGCAGCGCCGGTCAATTCGCGTTCGTGATCCAGCGTCAACGGGCAGGGCGCGCCCTTGACGAGAAAGAACCAGTTGCCGCCCCACGCGATGTCGCCCGTAACCTCGCCGACACCGGGTACGTCGACAGGGACGTCCTTGCGGTAACGGTAGCTCGCGACGTTTTCGACGGTTGCCGTGTTCGCATCGACGAGGTCGACGCCGACGACGCCGACGGGTGTTTCGAGCCTGAAGACGCCCGGTTCGACCCTGCCGAGATAGGCTAGCGTTGCGGCGACACCGATTGTGCCGTGGCCGCACATCCCGAGGTAACCTGTGTTGTTGAAGTAGATGACGCCGGCTGCGCAATCGTCTCGCGTCGGATTGCAGAGCAGTGCACCGACCAGCGCGTCCGAGCCGCGCGGCTCGAGAATGATGCGCCTGCGCAGGTGATCGAACCGATCCGCGAACCGCGTCACTCGCGCCGACAGCGGGCCGCCGCCTAGGTCGGGCCCGCCGTCGATGACGACACGGGTCGGCTCGCCCTCCGTGTGCGAGTCGATGACGCGCAGATCAGTCACCGGCCCCTCGCCAATCGGCCCACCAGCCGCGGAACTGTCGCCACCGGGCGTCGAGGTATGCCTGCTGCGACGGCGAAAGGCGATCGGTCGGGTTGAGATGGTGTGCGTACTCGGGGTGGCCCTCGAGCACCATCAGGCGCTTGTAGTAGAGGACGAGGTCCGGCCCTTCGTCGAAGCTCGAGAGCACGGCCAATGCCTCGTCGAGTTCGTTCGCAAGGCGGCAGGCGTCCTGATCGCCTTCGGCGGCCCGTTCGCAAAGCTCGATGAGTCGAAGCACTTCCTTCGGTAATGCGTTGCCGACGCCGGTGATGGCGCCCCTGGCTCCGCAACGCAAGAAGCCGTGCACGACCTGCGTATCGACGCCGACCATCAGCGTCAGGTGCTGATCGCCGCTCGTGATGTGCTCGGCGGCATACGTCAGTGCATCCTCCCCGCCGAATTCCTTGAAGCCGACGAGGTTAGGAAACTCCTCGCGAAGCTGGAAAAACAGGTCGGCTCGGGTCTCGAATCCGTAGTAGGGGCTGTTGTAGATGACCGCGGGCAGTTCATCGGCGGCGTCGAGAACGGCCGCGAAGTGACTGCGCTGGGCCGCGGCCGAAGAGCCGCGAGACAGGACACGCGGGATGACCATCAACCCGGCCGCGCCGACCCGCGCGGCGTGTTCCGCTATGGCGACAGCCCGAGCAGTGTTCTGCGCGCCGGTACCGACGACCACGGGCACGCCGGAGGCCAGCAGTTGCGCGACGCCCTGCATACGCTGCTCGTCGGTCAACAGCGGCCAGTCGCCCATCGAGCCGCAGTACACGACAGCGCGCATGCCGAGGTCGACGAGTTCCCTGCCGCGCGCCGCGAGCGCGTCGAAGTCGGGCGTGCCCTTCGCATCGCATGGTGTCATCAGTGCCGGCATGCAGCCCGCAAATACGTCGTTGTCAGTCATGGTCCTTGTTGTCCGTCGTTTCGCACATGGTAAGAAATCCGGCCGCTT
>JANQGP010000372.1 GCA_028277265.1 Woeseiaceae bacterium
GTGATGGCAATGATCGACATGTCGGGGTAGATCTCGAGCACTTTGTCGGAAAGCGCTTCGTACTTGCTCGTATCGAGATCGCCCGTGTGCACGTCAACGTCGACCGAAATGCCGAGCGATTTCTGGCAGTCTTCTTCATTGGCGATACCGACATCGACGTACTTCACGAGGTCCTGCATGACTTCCGGGGCGGTCTTGCCGTACTTCCACAACTTGCCGCGATAGTTGAAGTCACACGAGACGGTCACGCCCGCCGCGCTTGCCGCCTTCACGGCTTCGAGGGACAGATCCGCCGCCGACTGGGACAAAGCCGGCGTAATACCCGTGATGTGAAGCCACTCTGCGTCCGAGAATATGGAATCCCAGTCGAAGTCGCCCGGACGACACTCGGCGATGGCCGAGTGCGCGCGGTCGTATACTACTTTGCTCGGGCGCTGATTGGCGCCCGCTTCGAGGAAATAGATCCCCATGCGATCACCGCAACGACGAATGCCGCTGACGTCTACGCCGAAGCTTCTGACCTCACGCAAACATGCCTCGGCGATATCGTTGCCGGGGAGCGCAGTCACAAACGCTGCATCAAAGCCGTAGTTGGCCAGTGCCACCGCGACGTTGGACTCACCTCCACCAAAGGTCGCCTCGAACGCGGGCGACTGGAAAAAGCGTTCGTGGCCTGGCGACTTCAGTCGCAGCATGATTTCCCCGAATGTGACGTACTTGCCCATTAGCCTGTTCCTCTCGCCCCGCGCGCAATCGACACGGCTTCCGTCGCAAGCGCCGTTACTCTGTCGTAGTTGCCCGCCGCTATTGCGTCGGCAGGCGTGAGCCAGCTGCCACCGCAAGCGAGTACCGACGGTACGCCCAGGTAGTCAGCCAGGTTGCCGGCATCAATGCCGCCGGTGGGCATGAACTTCACATCGCGAAAAACCGCCCCAAGTGCTTTGAGCATGGGTACTCCACCAGCCTGGCCAGCGGGGAAGAACTTCAGGGCTCGCAGACCCAGATTCCAGCCCAGTTGTGCCTCGCCGGCTGTAGCAACACCGGGGAACAAGTCCACGCCGCCTTGCTGTGCCGCTTCGACAACGGGAACATACAGTCCCGGCGAAACAATGAATGCGGCGCCCGCATCCAGTGACTTCCTCGCCTGCGCTTCGCTGAGTACGGTGCCTGCACCCACAATGGCTTCCGACACAGAGCTTGCAACATGGTGAAGACACTCCAGTGCCGCCTCGGTTCTTAGCACGACCTCGAGCACCGTGAGCCCACCGGCGACCAATGCGTTGGCCGTCTCGATGGCGACCCGAGGGTCCTCCGCCTGGATCAGCGGAACAACCGGCGCTGCCTCGAGCCGTGATTGCAGGTCGGCGTTGTTCACGAGAAATACGTTCCGCCGTTGATATCGACACTCGTGCCCGTCACGAAGCTCGATTCCGGCGATGCCAGGTAGGCAACGAGATCTGCCACCTCGCCGGCCATACCTTCGCGGCGTAGGGGCGTCGCAGCCGCGACATTCGCCCTGACCTCGTCCTTGGTGAACGTGTCGTGGAACGTCGTCGCGATCATGCCGGGGCAGACGCAATTTACACGAATACCGGATGGACCAAGCTCCTTGGAAAGGCCGCGCGTCAGCGTCTGAACGGCGCCCTTGGAGCACGCATAGGCCCAGGCACCCGGGCCACCGCCATCACGCCCGGCCTGCGACGCGAAGTTTACGATAGAACCGCCCTCCCCCATGTGCGGCACGACAGCCTTGGTAGTCATGAACGTCGTCGTCAGGTTGAGTCGCAAAACGAATTCGAACCAGTCAGCGTCGGCCTCGGCGATCGTCTTTCGGGCTACCAGACCACCAACGACATTCACGAGAATGTCGATCTTGTCGCCATAGGTTTCCACCGCTTTCGCGACGAGCGCGTCAACATCCTGCTGTTTCGTCATGTCGCCGGGGATTGCCGTGGCTTCTCCGCCGGCGTCTTTGATCGCAGCCAGCGTTGCCGCTCCCTCTTCCTTGCTGTTGAAGTAGTTGACGACGACCTTGGCACCGTGTTCCGCCAGCTCGACCGATACGGCCCGGCCGATATCGCGGCCACCGCCGGTAACAATGGCGACTTTTCCTTCAAGAGATTTCATAGTGTATTCCTTGTGTATTAGCGCGAGGCAGACTCAGCCGGACGCGGACTTAACGGTTGAATTCGTGGGCAGAGAATCAAGACAGAGAGAACCGTCATGATCGCCAGTCCAGCCCCGACGGCAAACGCGGGCGCGTAGCTCTTCACGGTAATAACGGGGATCAGGAAGTTCAGCAGAACAACCGCGAGTTTCGCGGCCGTTCCTGCGAAGCCGGCGAGCGACCCAACGGACTTGCCGCTGTAAAAGTCGCTCGGCAGCGTCTGGATATTGCCCACCGCCGTCTGGAAGCCAAACAGGATGACGGCCATCAGCGATACAGCGAACAGCGGCGTCGCCGCTTTGATCGTCATCAAGAGCGCGACGAGCATGATGAGGCCACCGAGGCTGATGACGACCTTCCTCGTCTTATCGACGGACCAGCCAGCCGATATCCTGTTTTGTGCCAGCAATCCGCCGAACCAGGCGCCGAACATGCCGCCGATGTACGGAACGGCTGCGTACTTGGCGATCTCGGCCACCCCGAAGCCGTAGGTCTCATTCAGATAGAGCGGCAGCCAACTGACAAACAGCCACCAGATCGGGTCGAGAAAGAAGGACGCCAGGATCACGCCCCAGCTTTCTTTGCGGGACAGGATCTGAGCCGACGTCGGCGCGTACTCGGCCGCTTCGCGCGTCTCTTCGTTGCGCCGACCGGTCAGGATGTATTGCCGCTCCTCCTCGTCCAGCCAGGGGTGGGTCTCAGGTCCGGACTTGTAGACGATTAGCCAGGGCACGAGCCAGAGCAAGCCGAGCACGCCGATGACGATGAAAGTTGCTTTCCAACCTCCCAGGAATACGAAGAGGATGCCGACGATCGGGGCGGAAACGATACCGCCGATCGCGGCACCTGAATTGAAGATGCCCTGCGCGAACGCGCGTTCCTTGATCGGGAACCATTCGGCATTGCTCTTGGTCGCCCCGGGCCAGTTGCCTGCTTCCGACACGCCGAGGAGCCCGCGGAAGATCGAGAACGTCAACAATCCATTGGCGAATGCGTGCAAAACGGTTGCAAGCGACCAGACACCAATAGCGAGCACGAAACCAAGTCTTACACCGATCCAGTCGAAGATCTTGCCGAACAGGGTCTGACCGAACGCATAGGTGAAGATGAAGACGTTGATGATGATGGCGTAGTCGTCCTTGCTCAGGCCCAGATCTTCGGAGATCGCGGGCCACAATACGGCGAGCGCGCCACGGTCGATGTAATTGATGATCGTCGCGAGTGCCACGAGGGACACGATCACCCACCTGAGTTTGCCTTTCATCTAGTTCCCCTGGTCTGCTTCACGCTGCTCAACGACAGCTTCTGCTTCGTTCTTCGGGAGCGCCTGTACTAGGCCGCCCGGCTGTTGCGAGATTGCCCGCCCGGCGTCGCCGCCGGACGGGCCCTGGTCCAGGGGAATCGCCAGGTTAATCTTCCCTACCTGATTCGCGGGCGGTCCTCGACCAGCCACGTAAAATCGACGATGTCACGAAGATCCTCGAGACTTCCCCCTGAGTGATCATTCTTGGTTGTCAAAGACTATAACCAAAAATACCCATTATGGTCAACCAATCATTTAGACCAAATTGTCGTAAGCTGTCATTCAATACGGCTTGGCAGCACCCGACAGAACCCGTCAGCCGCTTGTTCCTGGCGCGAACAGAGCCCCTCTTGGCTGCCAGCGTCTCCAGTTTTATCGAGTTTTTTCAGCGTGTTAAGTGCGTTCCTCGGGCGACGGGAGGATGGCATGACCAAATTGGGAAGCTCTGTTACAATGTGGTCAATATTTGGAGACCAAACCTATGGCGAACGGCACACGACTGTATCGACGAATCCTGGAGCAGATGTTGTTGCTCATCGACAGCGGTGAATTCCCGGTCGGGGGCAGGCTGCCTCCCGAGCGCGAGCTTGCCGAGCGGTTCTCCGTCAGCCGTCCGTCGATCCGCGAGGCAATCATCGCCCTCGAGGTCCTTGATCGGGTTGAAGTAAAAACCGGCTCCGGCGTCTACGTCCTTCCCTTCGAGGCAAGCGCCGATCGCTACGACCCGTCAATAAGTGCATTCGAGCTCACCGAGGCCCGGGCGCTGATCGAGGGTGAAGCCGCAGCGCTTGCCGCGACGATGATCACTGACGATCAGCTGGAGGAACTGGAGCGCGCGCTGCACGGAATGGCCGACGCGGAAGAGCACGAAACTGCCGATCGGCGCTTTCACGAGATCGTCTCGCTCGCGACCAACAACAAGATGCTGACCCGGATCACGCGAGAGCTATGGGATGTCCGGGAGAATGCCCCGATCGTTCACAAGGCCTACCAGGCAATTTGCGAAACCGACGGCCCGGCACGTGTAAACGAGCACAAGGAAATCCTGGACGCACTGAAAAGCCGCGACGCGGACGCGGCCCGCAAAGCCATGCACGGACATTTTGCGCGCATTCTCAATAAACTCATCGCAGCAAACGAGCAGGAGCAGGTCGAAGAGATCCGGCGCAAAACCCGCGAAAGCAAGGAGCGATTCTCGCTCAACCACCTCGTATCCAGCGCCTGAGCAATTCTCGCCCGGCTACATCAGTTCGTGTAGAGGTACGGACCCGACCATTGGTAGGTGACGCCCTCAACGTCAAGTACGTGCTCGAACTCCGAACTCGAGTCCGAGTAGGCTACGACGAATACGCTCGTTTCTCCGGACACGTCCCCGATCGATACGGCCGTGTAGTCGGCATCATGGTAGACAACCTTCAGTGTCGCGATACTGCTGTTCGAATTGACAGCCAGTTCGGTAACCGGGCTGTAGCTGCCATGTGTCTCGACCGTCGACACGAAGACCGTATCGCCTGCGCCGTGTCGACGTATCATGAATCCAGCGTCTCGACGTAGGTTGAAGTCGGGATCGTTCGCGCCGATGCGCGTAAACATCAGCTCGTCGGACGCCCGGGTTGCCGACGTCAGCGTGTAGAACTTGCCATTGCCCATCCACGAGAACCGCGTCGCCTCGGATCCGGGCGTGCCGACTCCTTCGAGATACAGGTGTTGGTAGCCGTATTCCTCACCCAGCGCTCTCAACGTTGCCGGCGACTCATAGTCGAAGTTGACGGTCAGGACCTGGCCCAGGAAGTAGAACGGCAAGTCGTATTGGTTTTCCTCGTCCGCATCGACTCTGAAGACGTCAAGCAGGAACGGCCTCTCAAAGGCATCGCGCTTGATGATCGCCATCGTCCGGCGCATCGTCGTACCCGGGTAGGCGTTCGTCTCTGTCGCGCTTACGACCTGCACGTCGGGATCGGTGTCATCATAGAAATGGAGCACCGAGTGATGTTGGCTGCCAATCTCGTATTTGCCTTGGAAATGTGACGTCTCGTTCTGCGTAATCGTATTGTGGGCAATGGTCTGTTTGGCCCAGCTCGTGTTTTCCTTCAGGTAGTTTCCGCCGCCCTTTTGCTCGATGTTCACGAATCGCGCAAGGCCATAGTCCTGCAGCACCTCGTCCCCCTTTTCGTACAAGGAAAACGAGAGCTTGTCGTAGTGACCGTGGCTCAGTCCCTGGGCCGCGTACTTGAACACGAGTGTGAGGTTTTCGTCGCCGTGCCTGAGCACAGCCACTCCGCCTTGCGTTCCGTCAGCGCCGTCGGACAGGTTCACTGACGTCTTCTCGTAGGGTACTGCTTCGCCATCGCGAACTCCGAGAGCGACGGATATACCGGCGTCGTCCAGCAGCACCTGACCCTGTCTTTGCGCGATGTCCAGAAGTCGAGGGTCGCGCCCTCCTACGTGATAGGCAATGTCGACGGCCGTTACGAGCTCGCGGGCATAGTACGACATGCCCTTCTGGCCATCGTTCAGAGGGAAGAACTCGCCGTCGGCGTCGGACAGGGCAAGTAGCGCGTCGACAGCTTTCAGCAGGACGCCGTTCTTGTGGTCGAATATCTTCAGATCCGGTCGCGCGTTGTGGAGCCCCTGCGCGAAGATCAGGAATGGGTACATCGCATACCTTTGATAGTACGGACCTTCGGTGTAGTAACCATCGGGCGAGAATGGCTCGTCGAGGTTCGCCAGGAATCCTGCTTTCCCGTCCCGTGAGTAAATGAAACCGCCGTCATCGTCCTTGCCATCAGCGTCGACCTCATCGAAAGGAATACCGTACAGTGCCCGCTCGACCAGGGCATCGTCGCCCATGACCAGGCCGATCATGCCGACGGCCGCGTTGCCCCAGGTACTATGGTTATGCACTCGATTGAAGAACTGGGGGCTGTCGATGGAGATATGGTCGGCAAACGGTCGGAAAAGATTGTCCTCGAGCCTCTGTCGCTCTGGCGGAGACAAATAGTCGTAGATCGCGTCGTAAGCCTGACTCATGTACACGAGCCAGTTGGCATCGTTGAGGCATTGCCAGAAGAGTTTTCCACGCGCATACGATCGGGTTTTCGGGTGCAGCGGCAGGTCTTTATACATCGCCTCGTACTGGAACAGCATGTCCCGGACGTAGCCGGCGTATTTCTCGTCATCGAGAACCTGGTACAGAACCGCGGCTTTCTGTGCCATGAAGAAGTTTCGTTTGTGGCGCTCGTGGGTATAACCGCCCGAGTAGTCCTTTGGAACGGGCGTGTCGATTCCCAACTCGATTTCCTCGTCCACTTCGGCCTGGACTTTCTCCACGGTAGCGTCGAAGAGCGGCACCGTTCCCAGCGCGGACCGGATCTTCTCGACCCCGGCTTTGGTCATGATCAGGTTGGGATGCTCGCCGGCTTGCGACAGAACTGGGACGAGCATTGCGAGCATGAACAGTGACAGTGCGAATCTGGTGTTCGGTTTCATTCGCTGTGCAGCCTCCTCAGAACGTTGTCGACAATCTCACGCGGTGACAATTCGGCGTCGACCTCCCATGCATCAGCGGGCACCTCCAGGGCCTCGAGTTGGGAAGCCAACAGGCCCGGACCCATAAAATGTCCCTCGCGAGAGGCAAGTCGATTCGCAAGGACGGGCTCGGAGACTCGGAGCATCACCCAGTGAATGCTTCCAACACACCTCGACTCAAGTATCTCTCGGTATCGTTGCTTCAATGCCGAGCACGCCAGCACGGCGCCACCTTGCCGCTCCCAAGTCGCCAGCTCTTCCGCGAGTGTCTCGAGCCAGGGCTCTCGGTCAGTATCGTCGAGCGCCTCTCCAGCGGTCATCTTTTCGACATTTGAGGCCGGGTGAAACTCGTCGCCGTCATGGAATGGCACATCCAGCGCTTCGGACAAGAGCTTGCCTACCGTGCTTTTGCCACTGCCTGCGACTCCAATCACTACAAACATCATGCGGCATCAACCCAATTGTGTCCTTACGGCGAGAACGCCGTTGTACGAAATCAGCACGGAGAAAAGAAACGCGAGCCCCAGAAGCGCGTTTAGCGCGTAACCGGCCCTGTGCGTGCCCATCAGGTCCTTTCGGTTTATGACGACGATGATGCCCGCGACGACGAGGGGGAGAACGAAAACGTTGAATACCTGCGTAAGCAGCTGCCCCTTGATCGGGTTAAAGCCGAGAACCGGGATTGTGAGAGCGAGAACCGATGCTATGCCCGTGATGATGCGAAACTGCCTGGACGTCGTGTCCAACTTGCCCGAGCGAAAGTCCTCTATCAGCAGTGGCGCGATCAGCAAACATGGGAACACTGAGGACAGACCCGCACTCAGGGTCCCGAAAAAGAACAGCGTCAGGGCAGCTTTGCCTGCGAGTGGCTCGAGTGCACCGACCATGCCGAGGACATCCGTGATGGGTTCGGACTTCTGGAACAGCGCGCCGGCGGCGACCGACATGACGGAGCCACTGACGATGAACACGAGAATCGCGGCGATGATTGCATCCTTCTTTTGCTGATCCTGGTTCGCCATGGTCCAGCCCTTTCCCTGAATGAACAACGGCCGGGAAAGAAACGTTGCCGCCGCCATCGTCGTACCGACGAACGCGGCGACCATCATCTTGCCTCCCGGTACTTCCGGGATGTTCGGTATCAAGCCCCTTGCGACATCGACCGGTAGTGGATGCACGAAGACGAGGGAGACAATGAACGAGGTTCCCATAATCGTCACGAAGAACACGAGGACTTTTTCGAACATCGAGTACTTGCCGTTCAGCATTATTGCGTACATTACGCCGATGACGAGGACCGCAATCGCAATGACTACCTCGTACTTGTGCTCGGCAATTGCGGGGAAATACAGCACCAGCAGTTCGAAAATAATATTCGATGAAATACCCAGGATACCGATCAGCGAATTCCACTGACCGAAAGTCACACCCAC
>JANQGP010000400.1 GCA_028277265.1 Woeseiaceae bacterium
CGTCGCCCGGGCGATGACGTTCAAGCGACTGCAGTCGGCCGGTCACGATTTCCTGCCGCTGCACCAGCACCGCGTCGTGGCTATATCCGTCACGTTCCGAACCCGCGACACGTTCCGTGTCTGGAGTCTCGGCGACCAACAGTCGGAAGAGTCGGATCTCGTGCGGCGCTTCTTCGATGGCATCGAAAAGTACACACCGGATCTCGTCTCGTGGAACGGCGGCGGCTTCGACCTTCCGGTATTGCACTATCGTGCGCTGAAGCACGGCATCCAGGCGCCCCGGTACTGGGAGCACGGCGACACCGACCGGGACTTCAAGTGGAACAACTACCTGAGTCGCTACCACTGGCGGCACGTCGACCTGATGGACGTGCTTGCCAATTTCAACAATCGCGCGTTTGCCAAGCTCGACGAGATCGCGGTCATGCTCGGCTTTCCCGGCAAACTCGGCATGGACGGATCGAAGGTGTGGAAAACGTTTCTCGCGGGCGGCATCAAGGAGATTCGCGACTACTGCGAGACCGACGTGCTGAATACGTGGCTCGTCTACCTGCGCTTCGAATACATGCGCGGCAATCTCGATGACAAGGACCTGGAGCGCGAATATGCGCTGGTCCGGAAAACGCTCAGGGGCATGGACCAGCCGCATCTTCACGAGTTCCTCGCGGCCTGGCCGGAGTAGTACCGCGCATGGCCAGGAAGAAGCGCCGTGAGCCGGAAACGGCGGAGATTACGGCGGTTACCCACGACGGTCGCGGCATTGCGGCGTCGGACGGCAAGAAGGTATTCGTTGCCGGGACCCTCGAAGGGGAAACGGTCACCTACGTCCGCCGAAAGTTTCGCCGCAACTTCGACGAGGCCGAACTTCTCGACGTTCACACCGCATCGCCCGATCGCATCGAGGCGCGGTGCGCCGTCTTCGGTCGATGCGGCGGCTGTTCGCTGCAGCACGTCACGCCGGAGCATCAGAGGAACATCAAAGCGCAGACGTTGGGAGACAATCTGGAACGCATCGGCCAGGTGACGCCGCGCGAATGGCTGGCGCCGATGACCGGTCCGGAATGGCACTATCGTCGACGTGCCCGACTTGCCGTCAAGGACGTGCAGGGCAAGGGTCGTGCGCTGGTCGGCTTCCGCGAGCGGCACGCACCGTTCATCACGGACATGCATCGTTGCGAGGTACTTGTACAGCCGCTCGACGCGCTGATCGCGGATCTCAGCGGGTTGATCGGCGGTTTGTCGATTCGTGCGCGCCTCCCGCAAATCGAAGTTGCCGTCGCGGAAAACGCGACCGCACTGGTCGTTCGCGCGCTCGATACGCCGTCCGATGACGATGTTGCGGCGTTCCGGGCATTCGGTGCCGAGCACGGCCTGCGCATCTACCTGCAGACCGGCGGGCTCGACTCGGTGCGGCCGGTGTTCCCCGATGCCATCGATGAGCCGCTGTACTACACGTTGCCGGAGTTCGACATCCGGGTGGATTTCGAACCCGTCGACTTCGTGCAGGTAAACGCGGACATCAACCGGCGCATGGTGCATTTTGCCGTCGAACAGCTCGACGCCGGACCCGACGACCGGGTGCTGGATCTGTTCTGCGGCATCGGCAATTTCTCGTTGCCGCTGGCCCGCAAAGCCGGAACCGTACTCGGCGTCGAAGGCGAAGCGAGCCTGGTCGAGCGCGCGGTCTCGAATGCAGCGCGCAACGGCCTCGACAACGTGACGTTCCGGACCGCGGACCTGGGCAGGATCGACGGGACCGAGGGGTGGGTTCGCGAAGGCTGGAATCGCCTGTTGCTGGATCCCGCCCGCAGCGGCGCAGCCGAGGTCGTGACCCGCATGCACCTGTTCGGCCCGCGACGTATCGTCTACGTGTCCTGTCATCCCGGAACGCTGGCACGCGACGCCGGGACGCTGGTCAACGAGCAGGGCTATACGCTCGAGGCGGCGGGCATCATCGATATGTTCCCGCACACCGCGCATGTAGAATCAATCGCGGTGTTTGCGAAAGACTGATTGTCTACAGCGAGGCACGGCGGATGTCACTTGGACCCGTGATGCTCGATATTGAGGGGCTCTCCTTGAGTCCGGCGGACCGCGAACTCCTGCGGGAGCCCGCCGTGGGCGGCGTCATCCTGTTCTCGCGCAACTACGAGTCCGTCGAACAGGTCACGGACCTCATTGCCGACGTACGAGCGCTTCGCAGCCCGCCGTTGCTGATCGCAGTCGATCACGAAGGAGGTCGCGTACAGCGATTCCGCGACGGTTTCACAGCAATGCCGCCTATGCGCCGTATCGGGCGTGAATTCGATCGTGATCCGCAGGCCGGACTCCAGGCGGCACGAGAGGCCGGCTGGCTGATCGCCTCGGAGCTGCGAGCGGTCGGCATCGATCTTTGTTTTGCGCCCTGCGTCGATCTCGACTGGGGCGTCAGTGAGATCGTCGGCAACCGGGCATTCCATCGTATGCCGGAGGCCGTGGCCGACCTCGCCAACGCGTTTTCGCGAGGCTTGCGCAGCGCCGGCATGGCCGCCGTCGCCAAGCATTTTCCCGGTCACGGCGCCGTCGTTGCCGATTCACACCAGAAGTTGCCCCTCGATCGACGCGAGTACGGGCATCTTCTCGACGATATGCGGCCCTATGAACGACTGATCAGCAATGGCTCGATCGCGGGCGTCATGCTGGCGCACATCGTCTACGAACAGATCGACTCATTGCCCGCGGGCTTCTCGGAGTACTGGATTCAGCGTGAGCTGCGCTCGCGCCTCGGATTCGGCGGCGCCGTGTTCTGCGATGATCTGAGCATGAAGGCGACGCACGCCTATGGTTCGATGGCCGAGCGAGGTTTGTCTGCACTGAAGGCCGGCTGTGACATGATTCTCGTCTGCAATGACCGGAGTGCGGCCAACGAGGCCGTCAATGCGCTGGCGGATTACTCGAATCCGCTGTCGCTGGTCCGGCTGGCACGGCTGCACGGTACCGGCCAGGTGCTGCGCGAGTCGCTGCTTGCGAGTGACGAATGGCAGGCCGTCAGTGAGCGTTTCTCGCACTGGGGAGACCGGCCGGAGTTTCATCTCGACGCCTAGCAGCCTGTTGAAAAACTAGTCAGGAAAGACAATGTCCAGAAAATACGCGCTGATGATCGGCAGCGGCTGGCAGCAGCTGGCCCCGCATGGCGGCGGTACCGAGGTCGAGACCGCCTGGGGACT
>JANQGP010000412.1 GCA_028277265.1 Woeseiaceae bacterium
ACGATGCCGTCCTGCACGAGGCGTCGCGGCAGGCCCGCGAGGTTGGATTGTGAAGCCGTTGCTGCCATGCGTCTCCCAAGCGTCGGGTTTCTGTGAGCGTTACAGTCTCACTGATCCAAGTGCCCGATTCAACTGGATTTTGTGCGCTCGATCACAGTTAGGGCATTTGATTAAGTAAAACACCGTTTTCGCGGCTTTTTCCCGGTTTTGCGGACCCATCCGGGCTCGCCGGGTCCGGGTCACGCTAGTCGTTGCGGCAGGTCGAGGGCAGGTAACGCCGATCGACGGTCGGCGGGACGTACTCACTCACGGCGCCGTTGCCGCTCAGCGGCGCCCCCCCGGCCGGCTCTGGCGCCGACCCGCAGCGCCAGATGACCGAGTTTCCTGCCGTGAGGTACGGTGTGAACGAGACCGACTGGCCGGATATGGCCGTGTGTGCGTCGCCGCCATAGGTAACAATGACCCGCCCTTCAAACACATCGACCTCAGACACGTACTTGCCTTTCGTATCGGCCGGATTGGCGGACATGCCGGCCTCGGTGCGACCGGCCGGTGGTTCGCCGGTGTTGTTGTAGGCATCGATGACTGGTGTCTTGGCGCCCGCCGCCATGTTGATGCCCTCGGCCACCTGCGCGCGCACCGTGTAAGTCTGGTAGGCAGAGACGGCCAGCGAGGCCAGGATGCCGATGATCGCGACGACGATCATCAGCTCGATCAGCGTGAAACCGGATTGGTGCTTCTTCATGGTCTCGCCCAGGCCAAAATACTCCCGGCATTCTACCGCGGCAGTGGCATTAGACACAGGACCTGGATCACGTCTTGACGACGGCGATTCGACGCGCGGATTCGCGCCTTAGTTATTGATTTAAGAGAAAAAAAGCCCCGGCGAACCGGGGCTCTTTCGATGTTGCCTATGGAGCTCGAAAGCTCTGTCCGGACTAAGGCGTGCGGCAAGCGGCCGGGAGGTGCTTGTCTTCGATCGTCGGTCCCGCCGAAGATTGGCAAGTCCACTCGACCGAGCCGGCGTTCGTGAACGGCGACAGCTCGAGCTCACCAGTGGCAAGCGTCGTGTGCGCTTGATTGCCGTAGGCGACGGTGATCAAGCCGTCTTCGACCGTAACCGATACGACGTACTTGCCCACGATATCCGTGTTGGTCGAGATACCGGCCTCATCGTTGTCAGCCGGGAACGAACCGCGGTCCATCGTGTACTCGGACACGGCAGCCTTGGCGCCACCAGCCAGGTTCAGACCTTCAGAGACCTGTGCGCGAATCGTGTAGTCCTGGTAAGCCGGGATAGCGATTGCAGCGAGGATACCGATGATCGCAACGACGATCATCAGTTCGATAAGCGTAAAACCCTGTTGCTTCTTCATTACTTCATCTCCATGAATGTAAGCGTACATAACGAAACGGCGAAATCGCCTGTACCCGTACTAAAGCAAACGCTGTGCCAATTTTTCGTGACCCAGGTCAAGTTATTGATCAAAAGATGGTTTTGCGCCACGATTCGACGTAATCACCGTCGCTTCGCAGTGACAGAGACGGTCCCGACTGTCGCTCCGTGTCACTAACTGACAAAAAACGTCAGGTCGCGGGAATCACTCGATACCCAGTTTCTTGATCCGGTATCGCAATTGCCGGAAAGACAGGCCCAGCAGCTTGGCGGCGGCGGTCTTGTTGTAGCGCGTCTTCTCGAGCGCTTCGACGATCGCCTGGCGCTGCACGTCCTCGACCTGGTCCCCGAGCTTGCCCGTCAGCGCCGGCCGTGTTCCGGACGCCTCACCGGATGTGCGCATGTGAAGGTCACCGCCAGAGATCGGGCCGTTGGTGCACAGCGTAACGGCGCGTTCAAGCATGTTCTCGAGTTCACGCACGTTGCCCGGGAACGCATATCGGAGCAGGACTTCCCGCGCACTGTCGTCGAGCGACGATGATGCGTTGAGCCGTTGCAGGATGTGATCGGCCAGCAACAGGATGTCGTCGCCGCGTTCCCGAAGCGCCGGCACCGGGAGCTCGATGACGTTTATCCGGTAGTAGAGATCCTCGCGGAACTCGCCATCCGCTACCATTCCGGACAGGTTCCTGTGTGTGGCCGACAGGATGCGTACATCGACGCTTTCTTCCTGCGACGCGCCGACCGGGCGGACCTTCTTCTCCTGGATGACGCGCAGCAGTTTTACCTGCATCGCGAGCGGCAGGTCCGCGATCTCGTCGAGGAACAGAGTGCCGTCCCGTGCGCATTGCACGAGACCCGCCTTGTCATTGACCGCTCCGGTGAACGCGCCCTTGCGATGGCCGAAGAACTCGCTTTCCATCAGGTCGGCAGGAATCGCGCCGCAGTTGACCGGCACGAACGGCCCCTCGGCGCGCGGGCCGCTGTCGTGGATCATCCGGGCCACCAGTTCCTTACCGGTGCCGGACTCGCCCGAGATATGTACCGGTGCCTGCGACTGGGCGACCTTGCTGATCATCTCGCGCAATTCATGAATCTGGCTCGATTCGCCCAGCAGCTTGGAACCGCCGGTATCGGTCGGCGCTTTGACCCGTAGCGCGTTCTCAACGACCGTGCGCAGATTGCCGAGGTCGAGCGGCTTTGAGATGAAGTCGAAAGCGCCCAGCTTGAGCGCCTGGACGGCCGTCTCGACATTGCCGTGAGCCGTAATGACGGCGACCGGCACGCCGGCCGCGTTGCTCTGCATCCATTCGACGAGTTCGAGGCCGTCGCCGTCGGGCAGGCGCATGTCCGTAAGGCAAATATCGAAATCGTGCGCCTCCAGCATCGCCTTGGCGCCGGCGACGTCTTCGGCCGTCTCGGTGCGGATATCCATACGGCCCAGGGTCAGCGACAGCAGCTCGCAGATGTCGGGTTCGTCATCGATGACCAGGGCTAGCGGTTGGCTCATTCGTCGTCCTGTCTGTCCCAGCGATCGGGATCGGCAAACACGATACGGAAGATACTGCCTCCTCCGGGTCGGTCAAGGTACACGAGCGTTGCACGGTTGAGATCGCAGAGTTCGCGAGAGATATAAAGGCCGAGGCCCGTTCCGCCGGAGCGGGCAGTGAAGAAGGGTTCGAACATCTTGTCGGCGGTGGCTTTGTCGACGCCAAACCCACGGTCCAGCACCTCGATGTAAGGACGGCCCTTGCCCGCCATACGGCCACCCCGGACTTCGACGAGGATGCCGCCGGTCTCGCTCGCGTACTTGACGGCGTTGTCGCACAGATTCCAGAGGACCTGCCGCAGATGGCTCGGGTCCATGCGCACGGCCAGGTCGTCGGCTATCGCCCCGACCGAGAACTCGCCCTCCTGCAGCTCGAGCGTGCGTACGAACTCGTTGGCGAAATCGTTCAGCCAGTCGCGAACCATGAGCCGCTCGGGACGACTCGACTCGCGCCGCGAGAGTTGCAACACGTTTTCGATGATGTGGCTGACACGGCTCGAATGGGTGCGGATGATCTCGGTCAGGCGAACGTCGTCCTCGCCGAGTCCCGGCGATTCCCCGAGCAGTTGCGCGGCGTGGCTCATGGCGCCGACCGGGTTGCGGATCTCGTGCGCGATGCTCGCCGACAGGCGCCCGAGCGAGGCAAGTTTCGACTGCTGCACACGGGCATTTATGTGACTGACGTCTTCGAGGAACACGAGGATCGGGCCATTGCGGTGCCCGGCCTTGCCGAGCGGCGCCAGGTGCGCCGTGATCCTGATCGTGTTGCCTTCCGTTATGAGTGTGAGTTCCGGATGCGAGGAACGGGACGTATCGGCACGCCAGTCGACGATGTAGTCGGACAATGACGGCCACACGTGATCGAGCGGCGTGCCGGACGTTACCTCGTCCTGGCCCAGAATACTCGTCGCCGAGCTGTTGATCAGGCGAATTTCGCCGCCGGCATCGAGCACGACGATGCTCTCCCGGAGATGCTGGACGATGTATTCGTTCAGTTCCGACAGGTTCGCGAGGTCGACGCCAAACTGCCGCGCCAGGGCTTCGGACGCCTGGATGCGTCGTGCGAGCGGTTGTGCCGCGAGCGCCATCGCGAAAATGATTCCGCTGAGAATGCCGGCCGCCGGGTAGTTGGCCTGGATCGCGGTGCTCGCCAGCTGGGTGTACGCCTGTTCGCCGATGATCGCGAACGTCGCGATCGCCGCGAGCGAAGCCGACATCGTGATCGGCACGATCAGCGAGCCGGCGCCAATCAGGACGATCAGCAGGCCGCCCAGGCCGCTCTGGATTCCGCCGCTTGCGTGCATGAGCATCACGATCGCGACGATGTCCACGACAAGCTGCGTGACGGCAAGCGCGTTGCGCCTGACCCACTGCTGGCGCAATGAGGTCGCCGACAGAATCGCGAACACGAGGTACCCCGCCGCCGTCGCCGCGAACAGTGTCGGCTTGGTGTCGCCGAAGAACCGCGGATCCGATCCGGCGACGAACAGGAGTAGCAGCGCCGTCGCGATGAGCAGGCGAAACGCATTGAGCGTGACCAGGACGCGCCAGCCCAGTTCGGGCTCGGCCACGGACTTCTGGATAATTGCATCGCGGCTGCCGCGAATGGTGCGTCTCAGGAGCCCGTCGGTTTGTGCCTGATTCATGCTCGAATTGTAGACCGAATATGGACATGGGTCCCGCAAAGCTACAAAATACGCCGTCTTTTTCGCTGCCATAGCGAGTCTCTTCCCGCCGTCACTGACGAGAACGACTATTCAATGAATCTCCACGAGTACCAGTCGAAACGATTGTTCGCCGACTACGGCATCCCGGTGCCGCGCGGCATTCCGGCCGACTCACCGAATGCCGCGGTCAAGGCCGCGCAAGAGCTCGGCGGCGACCTCTGGGTCGTTAAGGCGCAGGTTCACGCCGGCGGTCGCGGCAAGGCCGGCGGCGTCAAGCTCGCGCGCACGCTCGACGAGGTGCGTGAATACACCGACGGCATGCTCGGAAGCGTTCTCGTCACCCACCAGACGGGCCCGGAAGGCCTGCCCGTGAATACGGTTTACGTGGAAGAGGGTTCGGACATCGACCGAGAGCTGTACCTCAGCATGCTCGTCGATCGCGAGGTCAGCCGCATTTCGTTCATCGCGTCCGCGGCCGGCGGCATGGACATCGAGAAAGTCGCCGAGGAAACGCCCGAGCAGATATTCTCCGTTGCCGTTTCGCCGGATGCGGGCCTGCAGGACTACCAGGCGCGGCAGCTCGCGTTCGGACTCGAGCTCGACAAGAAGCAGATGCGCCAGTTCGGTAATCTGGTCAAGAAGATGTACAGGCTCTATCTCGAATCCGACGCCAGCCTGATCGAGGTCAACCCGCTGATCACGACGAAAGCGGGTGATATCGTCGCCCTCGACGGCAAGATCAACATCGACGGCAGCGCGTTGTTCCGCCAGGCCCGTATCGCGGAACTCCGTGACCCGTCCCAGGAGGACGAGGCCGAGCGCAAGGCGGCCGAGCACGACCTGAACTACGTTTCGCTGGACGGCAATATCGCCTGCATGGTGAATGGCGCCGGTCTCGCGATGGCGACCATGGACCTGATCAAGCTGCACGGCGGTGAGCCTGCAAACTTTCTGGACGTCGGCGGCGGTGCGACGGCAGAACGCGTCGCGGCGGCGTTCAAGCTGATCCTGTCCAATACCAGCGTCGAGGCGATTCTCGTCAACATCTTCGGCGGGATCGTGCGCTGCGATCTGATCGCCGAGGGCATCATCAGCGCCGTGAAAGAGGTCGGTGTCAGCGTGCCGGTGGTCGTGCGCCTCGAAGGCACGAACGTCGACAAGGGGCGTGAGCTGCTCGCCAACAGCGGACTGGACATCATTGCGGCCGAGGACCTGACCGACGCCGCCAGGAAAGCGGTTGCCGCGGCAGCCTGACGGGATCGATCGATGAGTGTATTGGTTAACAGGAACAGCAAGGTCGTCTGCCAGGGGATTACCGGTAACCAGGGATCGTTCCACACCGAGCAGTGCCTCGAGTACGGCACCAAAGTCGTGGCCGGCGTAACGCCGGGCAGAGGTGGCCAGGAGCACCTGGGAGTGCCGGTCTTCAACACGGTGCGTGACGCAGTCGCCGGGACCGGCGCCGACGTCAGTATGATCTACGTGCCGCCGCCGTTTGCGGCTGATGCGATTCTCGAGGCGGCTGATGCGGGTGTCGGTCTGGTCGTCTGCATCACCGAGGGCATACCGGTGAACGACATGGTCAGGGTCAAGTCGGCGCTGCGCGATTACGACTGCCGCCTGATCGGTCCGAATTGCCCGGGCATCATCACGCCGGGCGAGTGCAAGATCGGCATCATGCCGGGCTTCATTCACAAGCCGGGGCGCATCGGCGTCGTGTCGCGATCGGGCACGTTGACCTACGAGGCTGTCTACCAGACGACGACCAACGGGCTCGGTCAGACGACCTGTATCGGTATCGGCGGCGACCCCGTTCGCGGCATGAATTTCATCGATTGTCTCGAACTCTTCGAGGCGGACCCCGATACTGACGGCATCATCATGGTGGGCGAGATCGGCGGCACCGACGAGGAAGCGGCGGCCGAGTACATCGAGAGCAACGTATCGAAGCCCGTCGTTGCTTACATCGCCGGCGTCACCGCGCCTCCAGGCAAACGCATGGGGCATGCCGGCGCGATCATCGCCGGCGGCAAGGGCACCGCTGAAGACAAGTTCGCGGCGCTCGATGCAGCCGGTGTCGCGACGGTTCGTTCGCCGGCAGAGCTCGGCTCCAGGATGCTGGAGGTCCTTGGCGGATAGTGTCCTGTCCGGTTGACCAGAGATGACCGACGCCGTCAAAGCCGCGCTCGCCCAGGTCGACCTCGTGGTCGGCGACGTGGCGGGCAACACGGCGAAGATCATAGAACACGCGCAACGGGCCCGTGATGTCGACGGTGCCGACATCGTCGTCTTTCCGGAGCTCGCCATCTGCGGGTATCCGCCCGAGGACCTGCTGTTTCATGCCGGATTGCGCCACGATGTCGAGGTGGCGGTTCGCAGGATTCGTGACGAGGTGTTCGGCATTGCCATCGTGTTCGGTTTTCCGGAGTACGACGACGACCACATCTACAACGCGTGCGCCGTGCTCGAGGACGGCCACGTCATTGCGCATTACCGCAAGCGCCTGTTGCCGAACTATGCGGTGTTCGATGAAGAGCGGTACTTCACGGCCGGCAGGGATGCGGCCGTATTCCGGCTTGGTGGGATTCGTTTCGGCCTGACTATCTGTGAGGATATCTGGTCGCCCGGGCCGATGGCCGCGGCCAAGGCGGCGGGTGCCGAATGCGTACTCGTGATCAACGGCTCGCCGTTCGAGATCGAAAGCCAGCAGAAACGCGAGGACGTCGTTCGCAAGCGTGTCGCCGAACTCGGCATTCCTGTCGTGTACGTGAATCATGTCGGCGGCCAGGACGAGCTGGTCTTCGACGGCGGGTCGTTTGTCATGGATGCCAACGGTGAGATCACGTCAAGGGCGCGCTCGTTCGAGGAGGGTCTGCACACGGTCTTGCTCGAGGGCAGGACCACAGGCGTCGTCCCCGAGCGCGGTCTTGTCGTTAAGCCGGACGAGCGTATCGCGAGAATCTACAAGGCGCTCGTCCGGGGCACGCGCGATTACGTGATGAACCACGGCTTCCCGGGCGTCGTCATCGGTCTGTCCGGCGGCGTCGATTCGGCGCTCGTGCTTGCGGTTGCCTGCGACGCGATTGGCGCCGACAAGGTCCGCGCCGTGCAGATGCCGTTCCGGTATACGTCGACGATGAGCCAGGAAGACTCGGCAAGTCAGGCCGAGTCGTTTGGCGTCAGGTATGACGTGATCCCGATCGAGCCGATGTACGAAGCGACGATCAGGCAGCTGCATCCCGTGCTCGGTGACAGGAAACCCGATGCCACGGAGGAGAACATCCAGGCCCGCTGCCGCGGTTTGCTGCTCATGGCGATCTCCAATAAGACCGGGCGCATGCTGCTGACCACGGGCAACAAGAGCGAAATGGCAGTCGGCTATGCGACGCTTTACGGCGACATGGCGGGCGGGTTTGCGCCGATCAAGGACTGCAGCAAGACGCTCGTCTATGCACTGGCGCGTTATCGCAATACGCTGGGCGATGCGATTCCCGAACGCGTGATCACGCGTCCGCCGTCCGCCGAACTCCGGCCGGACCAGAAGGACACGGACTCATTGCCCGACTACGAGATTCTCGACCCGATCCTCGAGGCATTCATCGAGGACGATCTGTCGGTCGCCGAAATCACCGCGCGCGGCTTCGATCGCGATGTCGTGATTCGCGTGTTGGAAATGGTGAAACGCAACGAATACAAGCGCCGCCAGGCGCCACCCGGTGTGAGGATCAGTCGCCGGGCGTTCGGTCGGGACTGGCGCTACCCGATCACCTCCGGTTACCGCTTCCCGTAATAGGGTGTCCGGTACCCTATTACGGGAAGTTCTGAGAAAGCACGCGGCGAGTGTCGGAGGCAAGTTCCGTCATGCCGAGATTGTCGTAGGCGGATGCCATGATCTCCAGCGAACGCGCATTTCCTTCAGCGCCGTTGTAGCTCTCGAGAGCGTTCCTGGCGCGATTCAGGGCCGCGACGTAAGCGCCACGCCGCAGGTAGTAATCGGCGACGTGATTCTCGTAGGCCGCAAGCCGGTTCCTGATCGCGATCATGCGTTGCTCGGCATCGGGCGCATACTCGCTGGCGGGAAAACGCTCCACGAGGCGACGCAAACTCGAATAGGCAAGCTCGATGTCCTTCGGCGGCCGCTGTGTGACGTCCTTGCGGAACCAGCGCTCGAGCAGACCGGGTTTCGGTTCGTAGTAGGCAAGACCCTTGATGTACAGCGCATAATCGACCCGCGGATGAATCGGGTTCTCGCGCATGAACGTGTCGGCCGCCTCGACGGCCTGTTCCATCTGGCCACCCTTGTAATACGCGTACATCAACTCGAGCTGAATCTGCCGCGAAAGGTCGGAAAACGGGTAGCGCGCCTGGATTGCTTCGAAGATCATGATGCCGCGACGGTAGTTGCCGCGACGCACCGAGGTCTGGGCCTCTTCGTAGGCCTCGGTGATGCTCTGGACCTCGGTTTGCACTTCGTCGTTACCGGCACAGGCGGTGAGACCGAGCGCCGCGATCGTGATCGCCGCGAGGCGCAAAATGTTGGTTTTCAAGGTCATATTCTGGCTGTGGCCCCTTCAAGGTCGGCGAGTATACCGTAAACTGCAGGCTGGTTATGGCCTCGCAAAAGCAAATCACGACGGTGCCTGAAGAACTCGCCGGTCTGCGTTTGGACCAGGCGCTGGCCCGTATGTTTCCCGAGTACTCGCGCAGCCGGCTCAAGGAGTGGCTGCTGGCCGGAGCGATCACGGTCGATGGCGGGTCGAAGCGGCCCCGCGATGCGGTGAGCGGCGGCGAGGCGATCGAGTTGGAGCCACAGGCCGAGGTCGAAGTCGCGGCCAGGCCGGAGCCAATGCGGCTCGACGTCGTCCACGAGGATGACGAGGTACTCGTCGTCAACAAGCCGGCCGGGCTCGTCGTGCATCCGGGAGCGGGCAATACGAGCGGCACGTTGATGAACGGGCTGCTCCACCATGCGCCGCAACTCGAACACGTGCCGCGAGCGGGCATCGTCCATCGCATCGACAAGGACACGACAGGCTTGTTGCTCGTGGCCAAGACCCTGACCGCGCATACGTCTCTCGTTCGCCAGCTGGCCGACCGCGAGATCTCGCGCGAGTATTTGGCCGTCTGCAACGGGGTATTGACGGGTGGCGGTACGATCGACGAACCCATTGCGCGGCACCCGGTTGATCGCAAGCGCATGAGCGTGCAGCCTGAAGGCAAGCCCGCCGTGACCCGCTATGCGGTACTCGAGCGATTCCGCTCGTTCACCTATATTCGCATCCGGCTCGAGACGGGGCGAACTCACCAGATACGCGTGCACTTCGCGTGGCGACGCCACGCCCTCGTCGGTGACCCCGTCTACGGCGGACGGCTGGCACTGCCCAAAGGCGCTTCCATACCTGTCATCGAGATGCTGCGCCGTTTCAGACGGCAGGCGCTGCACGCGGCGCGATTGTCGTTCGAGCATCCCGTGTCGGGAACGACGCTGGAGCTCGAGGCAGCGCTGCCCGCCGATTTCCGCGAACTCTTGCAGGTATTGCGAGAGGACGCGGCGCCATGACGTCGATCATCACACCCGACTGGCCGGCGCCCGCCAACGTCGTTGCCGGAACGTCGACGAAGCTTGCCTCGGATGACGTGCTGCCGCGCGAGTTGCAATACCTGAACCAGGTTCATGGCGCGACAGCGGTGCCGATCGAGACGGTTCGCAAGGCACCGGGACCGGTTGACGCGGACGCCGTGACGGGGATTCGTCCGGGCGATCATTGCGCGGTTCGGACGGCCGATTGCCTGCCGATCCTGTTTTGCGCGCGCGACGGCAGCGAAATCGCGGCTGCTCACGGGGGTTGGCGCGGTATCCGGTCCGGCATCGTGGAGGCGACGATCGATGCGCTCGAGACGCCGCCAGGCGATCTGCTCGTCTGGCTCGGCCCCGCGATTTCGCAGGAGAACTTCGAGGTCGGCGAGGAGGTTCGCGAGGCCTTCGTCGGCGCGGATTCCGGCGCCGACGCCTGCTTCCGGCCGAACGCACGCGGCCGCTGGCAGGCCGACCTCTATGGCCTGGCGCGTCGCCGCCTGCGAAGTCTCGGCGTGCGGGCCATTCACGGAGGAACCTGGTGCACGTATCGCGATGCCCGGCTCTTCTATTCCTACCGCCGGGGCGGCGATACAGGCCGCATGGTGACCTTTATTCACTTGAAATAGCGGCGAAAACACCTATTTCACGGTCATCTTGAGAATTCGGGCCGGGGACCAACCCATGCGACTTGACAAACTGACCAGCAAATTCCAGATGGCGCTCGCCGATGCGCAGTCGCTGGCCGTGGGCCAGGACCACCAGTTCATCGAGCCTGCGCACGTCATGGTGGCATTGCTCGACCAACAGGGCGGAACCGTCCGCGGCCTGCTCACCAAGGCCGGCGTCAACGTCAATCTGCTGCGCTCACAGCTTGGCGTTGCGATCGATCGGTTGCCAAAGGTCGAGGGTGCCGGTGGCGACGTGCATATCGGCCAGGACTTGTCGAAGCTCTTCAACATCACCGACAAGATCGCGCAGAAGCGCAAGGACCAGTACGTCTCGAGCGAGCTGTTCGTGCTCGCGGCGATGGACGATTCGTCGCCGCTCAAGGTCGTGCTCGGACAGGCCGGCGCAGTACACGGCGCCATCGAGAAAGCGA
>JANQGP010000034.1 GCA_028277265.1 Woeseiaceae bacterium
AGTCCCAGTTGACGCTGGTCGAACGCATGCAGCGGCTGGGCGAAGAAGCCGTCGTCGGGCTCGTTCGCGGCTGAGGCTGCTATCCTCGCGGCATGACCCATGCCGACATCGTCGTGACCGGGGCCCGCGGTCCCGGCAGGTCGTTCCCGGCAGTAGCTAACCCTTTGCTGCGCGCCTGCATCAAAGGGATATGACGGAAGCGATGAAGGCCGGTGTCCCGCCGTCGAAGGCCGATTTCCACCGCGTGATCGAAGCGCGTTCGGATCGGTGGTACTCCGCGTGCCTCAAAATAACGCGTGATCCGGATCTTGCCGCGGACGCGGTACAGGACGCCTTGCTCAGCGCGTGGAACAAGCGCGACCAGTTCCGTCACACCGCGCGCCTCGACACCTGGATTCATCGCATCGCCGTCAATGCAGCCCTGAACTTGCTGCGAAAAGCCCGTCCCGGGACATTCGAGGCGCTCGAAACCGACGTCGAAAGCGGTGAATCCGGGCCCGAACAGCGACTCCGAGACCATGAGCTGCAAAGCGAGCTCGCCGCGAACCTCGGCAGGCTCAGCGACATCGAGAGGATTTGTTTCGTCCTCAAGCACCTCGAGCAATGGCGTGCGCGAGAGATCGCCGAAGAATTCGGTACGAACGAAGGCCGCGTGAAACAGGCGGTATTTCGCGCGGTGAGAAAGCTGCAGGCCGGCATGAGAGATTTGCAGAGAGCACAGGTATGACAAAGAACACAGATGAAATGATCGCCGTATTGCGCGATGAAACGTACTCCCCGCCGCCGCACGTCCGTGCGCGGTGGCACGAGGCCATCGACGAGGCCGCAGCGATTGAACAGCACAGAAAGAGACCCGCACGCCGGGGCTGGCACCCTGCGTCCTTTTTCATCGGCATTGCTGTCACCGCCGCGCTGGCGCTGGGTATCGGCATCGGCTTCATCATGGGCGACACCGGCAGGCCCGACGAGCAAGCCACGACGGTTGTCGTCGTCCCCGTGCCACAGGAAGACGTTCCGGCCGCACTCGCGCGCGGTTTGCAACTGCACTTTCGTGACAGCCGGGCGCAAATCCTCGCCCTCGACGAATCGAGTGATCGCAGTGATCTCGTCTGGCGCATCGTCGAGGACAACCGGATACTCGAGTCGGCGGCGACTCGCGACCAGGCACCGCAGATAGCACGGGTATTGCGAGCGATCGAACCGATCCTTCTGAGGCTTGCCGCCGAAAACCTTTCGGACGGCGAGCTGGCCGACCTGCAGACGCAACTCGCGTTCGAAATGAACGTGATGCTAACCAAACTCGCAAGACAGTCATCTGATGACACACAGACGACCTGAAATTGAGGACGCACCCATGAAACGGAACCTGAAAGTCATCGCGATTAGCTGCCTGCTCCTGTTCGCGAGTGACGGGCTCGCGCAGCAAGGCGGAGAATACGGCGAGGAAGACCGGATGGCGGCCCTCGCCGCACTGATCAACGCACCCGCCGACCGCGCGCTACCCATCGTCGACAAGGTGCTTGCAGGTGATCATAGCGAGGAACTGAAGGAGCGCGCGCTGTTCATACTGAGCCAGCTCGACGCTCCTGAAGCCCAGTCCCGGCTCATGAGCTTCGCTCGCGAGGGCCAGGGCGAGATGCAGCTCGAAGCGATTCGCATGATCGGTATCAGCGGCGACGGCGACGCAATCGCGGGGCTGGCGGAAATCTATCGCAGCGGCAACGCCGACACGCGCGAGGCCGTGTTGGAGGCCTACTTGATCGCGGACGACGAGGACGCGGTGTTCGCGATTGCGGCGTCGACCGACGACGAAAACGAGTTCGCAAACGCGGTCGAGATGCTCGGCGCGATGGGCGCCACCGGCAAGCTCCGCGACCTGCGCGAGCGCGCCGGATTATCGGAGTCGCTGATCGACGCCTACGCTATCTCCGGAGACGCGGAGTCACTTCGCCAACTCGCCCTCGACGACAGTGATCCCGAAATACAGCAACAGGCCATCGAGGGACTGGGCATCATCGGCGACGATGACGTCGGTGAATTGCTCGTGAGCATCTATCGTGACTCCGAATCCGACGACGTCAGGGAGGCCGTCATTCACGGTCTCATGATCGCGGACCACGATGACGCAATGCTCGAGCTCTACCGCGACGCCGCAACCTCCGCCGAGAAACGGCGGATTCTCGAGATGCTCGTCGCGATGGGCAGCGACGAGGTCTGGAATCTCATTGACCAGGCGCTGGAGGACCGGCAATGAGACGACTCGTCGCGCTGATCGCGCTATCGCTTCTGACCCCCGCCCAGCTGCCGGCGCAAGCCGGTGAGCCGCAGGCGAAAAGCGGCTGGTACAGCTGGCAAATCGTCGGAGGCGAGGCGTCCGGCCAGCAGCTGTTCGTGCGAAAGAGCGGTGGGAAGCTCGTCCGAATCGCCCTGTCCGGGCAGAACTGCGGTCTTGTGCGGCGAGAATCGGCGACGTATCTCGGCGAACTCTCGACCGACGATGCCGTAACGATGCTGCTCGACATCGTCATGAACGAGCGTCTCGACAGGGAACTCCGGAACGAGGCCCTTTTCGGCCTGGCGCAATCGGGTTCCGATCGCGCATTCGCCGTGCTGAACCACCTCATCCTCGGCAGCTGAGCAGGGTATCTAAAGCGACGCGATAAACCGCCCGAACTCGTCGACCTCGTCCCAATCCGTGAACTCGACGACCTGCGTCGGGTCCGTGGGACCTTTGCCCATCCACAGGATAAAGCGAATCATCGTCCGGTCGAAGGGCCCCAGCGACGGATAGTCGATCCTGCCGGCGAACACACCGAGATGCTGCGGCTGCCAGTCGATCTTGCGCAGGAATTTCTGCAGGTACGGGTTCGTTTCGGGTGTGTTCTTCTCGGGCTTTCGGGCGACGACGTTGACGGAGAACATGGCATTCGTCGCTCCCTCCAGCGCGGCCTGGTTCCTGGCAATGAATTCGTTGACCACTTTCTGATGCTTGCCGTAGCGAATGCTCGCACCGATCACGATCTTGTCGAAGGCGATCCCGTCGAGCGACGGAGTTTCAGCGAGGTTACGAATCTCGACGTCGTCGCCTGCGGCCTCGATCACGACCTTCATCCGTTTGCAGATCTCGATGGTGTGACCATCGGTTGTCGAGTACAGGAAAAGTACTTTTGCCATGTGAAATCTCCGCGACTAATCTAGCAGCCTGTCGACATGGTATTTGGAGGCTCAGTCAAATGCACAGAATTGCGATCAAGGCGCGTCTCGCCGTACAGGTTGCTAACACGCATGGATGAGCTTTCCGACATCGGGCAGATACGTGACCTGCTGCAGGAAATCCACGACCGGGCCCGGTCGCTAGAGGAAAAATACGCGGACGATCTTGCCCGGGTCCACCCCGGGTATCGCGAGGGCGCTTATAACCTCGTGCACTATCTGGCGCTGCGCAAGACGGACACCGAGTCCGTGCGCGCGGCTTTGAGACGGCTCGGCCTCTACTCGCTTGCACATGCGGAGCGCAACGTCCTCGGCGCCGTAACCGCGGTACGGCGAGCCATCGATGCACTGACCGGCGTGGCGGTAGCGGACCCCGCCGACCTGACACACGACATCCGTACGCGAAACCCGTCGGCCGCGGCGCATCGCAGATCGATTCTCGGCCCCGGTCCCGAGGGACGCGACGCCAGAATCATGGTAACGCTGCCGAACGAGGCAGCAGTCAATCCCGAACTCGTCGCCGGGATGATCGACGCCGGTATGAATGTGGCTCGCATCAATTGCGCTCACGACAACGCGGAGATCTGGGCACTGATGATCGGCAACGTTCGCGCCGCGGCTTCGGAGGCAGGAATCGAGTGCCGCGTCATCATGGACCTGGCGGGCCCCAAGCTGCGAACGGGGGAGTTGAAGCCGGGGCCGTGCGTCATTCACATACGGCCCAGGCGCGATCCTCGGGGACGGGTCATCGCACCGCGCCGTATTCGCCTGATTCCGGACGATGCGCTGCAGCGCGGCACCAAGATGGCCGTAGTACCGGTGCCCAGGGAGTGCACGGAGTTCGCCCGCGAGGGGGACGAAATCCGTTTCCGCGATACGCGGGGGAAGATACGCCGGATGCTCGTCGTCGAGAAAGACGAAAAAGGCATCGTCCTCGAATCGTTCCAGGGTGCCTACATCGCCACCGGCACGAAGCTCACGCTAAGACGCAAGGACGCCGGCGAGAACCTCGACTTCCTCGTGGGCGAATTGCCGGCCGTCGAGCGCCCGTTGCTTCTCAGGGTGGGCGACACGCTGGTCATTCACGCGGACGGTCGTCCCGGCGAACCCGCGCGGGAAGACGCGGACGGCACGATCATCGAGCCGGCGCATATCGCGTGTCAGCAACCCGAGGTATTCGATTACCTGGTACCGGGTGAAGACATCTCCCTGAACGACGGCAAGATTTCGGGGACGATCACGGACGTCAACGCACAACGCATCCACGTGAGGATCACCAAGGCCAAGCCGACCGGAAGCCGGCTCCGCGGCTACCGCGGCATGAACTTCCCGTCGAGCGATATCCGGCTGCCGGGCCTGACCAATACGGACAAGGTCAATCTGGAGTTCATTGCGCAGCACGCGGACGGGGTCAGCCTGTCGTTCGTCAGCAAGCCTGGCGATGTCGAACTCCTGCATGCCGAACTGGACCGCCTGGGCGCGGACAGCCTGGGGCTCATCATCAAGGTCGAGACCAGGAGAGGCTTCAAGCGGCTTGCCCGCGTCATGCTCGCTGCCATGCGCCGCTATCCGATCGCGGTGATGATCGCGCGAGGCGACCTCGCCGTGGAATGCGGCTGGGCGCGCCTCGCGGAGGTTCAGAAAGAGATCATCTGGACCTGCGATGCGGCTCGCATACCGGTCATCTGGGCGACGCAGGTGCTCGAGAACGAGGCAAAGAAAGGCCTTCCGTCACGAGCGGAAATCACCGATGCCGCCGAATCTCAGCACGCAGACTGCGTCATGCTCAACAAGGGGCCGCATATACTCGCGGCCATTCGCACGCTCGACAGTATCCTACGCCGCATGCAGTCCTTGCGACACAGAAAGACCGCCTGACTCGTCGGCACGCAGCTTCGCCTGCGCTGCCGCCAGTCTGGCGACCGGCACGCGGGGCCCCGAGCACGACACGTAGTTGAGGCCGACGTCGTGGCAGAACTGGATCGATTCGGGGTGACCGCCCTGCTCTCCGCAAATGCCGATCTTCAGCTCTTCGCGCTGCTCGCGACCGCCCTTGACGGCCATCTTGATCAGCTTGCCAACGCCCTTCAGATCCAGCACTTCGAACGGATTGTCCTGCAATACGCCGGACTCGTTGTACATCGGGAGGAACTTGTTCTCGGCATCTTCGCGCGAGAACGAGAACGTCGCCTGCGTCAAATCGTTGGTACCGAACGAGAAGAACTCGGCGACACCGGCCAGGTGCCAGGCGCGTGTGCAGGCGCGTACCGTCTCGACCATCGTGCCGAACTTGAAGTCGACCTTCGTGCCGCGTTCCTCCTGGAGTTTCGCGACAATGGCGTCGGCCGTCTGCTTGACGTGAACGATCTCCTGCAGCGTGATGACCTGCGGAACCATGATCTCGGGCATTACGTCGACACCCTTCTCAGCGCATTCCATCGCGGCCTCGAGTACGGCGCGGATCTGCATCTCATAGATTTCGGGATACGTGATACCGAGGCGCACGCCGCGATGCCCGAGCATCGGGTTGACCTCCTCGAGCTCGCGGACCTTGCGCAGCATGCGTTCCTTGCGCGCCAGCGCGTCGTTGACGTATTCCTCGCTGAGTTCCTGCAACGCTTCGGGCAACTCGACGTCATGGTCGAGCGTCGCGATCGCGGCCTGGCGGCCCCGCACGATCTTGCGATACACCTCGAGATTCTCGATCTGCTCGAGCAGGTCGTGCTCGGTCGGAAGGAACTCGTGCATCGGCGGATCGAGCAGGCGGACCGTGACCGGGTTCGGCGCCATCGCAGTGAACAGCTTGATGAAGTCGGCGCGCTGAATCGGCAGCAGCCGGTTCAGTGCCGCCACCCGGTCCTCCTCCTCGGTGGCGAGAATCATGTCGATGACGATCGGCAGGCGATCGGTTGCATTGAACATGCGCTCGGTACGGCACAGGCCGATGCCCATTGCCCCGTACTCGCGAGCCTGCTCGGCCGCTGCCGGCGTGTCGGCGTTCGCCATGACCTTGAGCACGGCCGTGTCGTCGGCCCAGCCCAGGAGTTCGGCGAGGTACTCGGAGAAGTGCGCCGGGATCGTGGGGATTGCTCCCAGGTAAACCTCTCCCGTGCCGCCATCGAGCGTGATGACGTCGCCCTCGTGGATTATCTTCTCACCGACACGTGCAAGGCGTGCCGCCACGTCGACGACGATGCCTTCGGCGCCCGCGACGCAGGGCTTGCCCATGCCGCGTGCGACAACAGCCGCGTGCGATGTCTTGCCGCCGCGGCTCGTGAGAATGCCTTGCGCCGCGAAGAACCCGTGGATGTCCTCCGGTCGTGTCTCCTCGCGCACCAGGATGATCTGCTCGCCCTCATTGCCGAGTTTCTCGGCGAGGTCGGCATCGAACACGCACTTGCCGGATGCCGCTCCCGGCGATGCCGGCAGGCCGAGCGCCACGGCCGGAATGGTGTTTTTCGGATCGAGCGTCGGGTGCAGCAGCTGTTCGAGCAGCTCGGGCTGCACGCGCAGCAGCGCTTCCTCGCGCGTCAGCAGTTTCTCGCGGAACATCTCGACCGACGTCCTGACCGTCGCAGTCGCGTTCATCTTGCCGTTTCGCGTTTGCAGGCAGTAAAGCGTGCCCTTCTCGATCGTGAACTCGTAGTCCTGGACCTCCTTGTAATGAGATTCCAGGGTGTTGCGAAGTTCGACGAGCTGCTTGTACTGCTTCGGCATCTCCTTTTCGAGCTCGATGATCGGTTTCGGTGTGCGAATGCCCGCGACTACGTCCTCGCCCTGGGCGTTGGTCAGGTATTCGCCGAACATCTCGTTGTCACCGGTACCCGGGTTTCGCGTAAAGCCGACGCCTGTCGCGCAGTCGTTGCCCTTGTTGCCGAAGACCATCGTGCAAATGTTGACTGCCGTGCCGTTGGCCATGTCCGGCGTAATATTGAACTCACGGCGGTAGTCGACGGCGCGCTTGCCCATCCACGAGCGGAATACGGCCTCGACTGCGAGCTGCAATTGCTCGATGACGTCAGTCGGGAACTCGCGACCCGCCTGCTCGCGAACGACCTTCAGGAACTGTTCGCTGATTTCCCGCAGGTGATCTGCCTCGAGACCAACGTCGGCCTTGACGCCGACGCGCTGCTTCACGGCATCGAAGTGCTCGTCGAAATGCTCATCGTCGATCCCGAGCGCGACCTTGCCGAACAACTGGATGAAGCGGCGATAGGCGTCGTATGCGAAGCGCTCGTCGCCGGTCTGTTCGATCAGGCCCTTGAGCGTGTCGGCATTGAGTCCGAGGTTGAGCACCGTGTCCATCATGCCCGGCATCGACAGCGCCGAGCCGGAGCGAACCGAGACCAGCAACGGATCGGGACCCTTGCCGAAGGTCTTGCCCGTGGCCTTTTCGAGGTCGGCGATCTGGGACTGGACCTCGTCCATGAGGCCTGCCGGAAGTTCGTTGCCATCGAGATACGCGAGGCAGGCCTCGGTCGTGATGACAAAGCCGGGAGGCACGTTGATGCCGATCTGGGTCATTTCGCAGAGATTGGCGCCTTTGCCGCCCAGCAGTTTCTTGTTCTGGCCGTCGCCGTCGGCGAACGAATACACGAGTTTCGTCATGATTTTGATCCGGAGAGAAGGGGTTTGATTTTGGGGTCATGGTCGCCCATGACCTGTTACAGGACTATTACGGCAAACCACTAATCTGATGAGGTGTTTACGGCAGGAGCACCTTGCAGGCAAAGCCGGTTCGGAGGCGCCCCGTCGATGCCTTACGATCGCGGGCTGTCGCGGGCAACAATGCAGCCCGGGGGTGCTAACTGTTTGCGTCGATCTTCAGCACGCAGTGCGTACCCGTACGGTTGTACGGATCACCGCCCAAGTCGTCATCCGCGATCTCGAGTGGCACGACCTCAACGTCGCGCTTCGGCACCTTCTCGCCTGCCTTGCGGGCCGTTCCGCTTGCGGCCGGCACTGGTGACGGATTCCACGTTCCGGTATCGCTTGTCTTGTCGTTGGACATAATCCTGTTCCGTTGCCGTTTCCCCACGCTTACATCCTAGGGGCCGCGGAAACCGGCGGGAATGTCACACGTCGGCCGGGAATGACCGTTCGTCAGGGTTCCGCCATTCGTCGGACGGCAGCGACCGCTCATCGGAAGACGCGCAGCAGCCCGCTGATCGACGCACCGATGATGACGAGGACGAAGGCACCGACATCCAGCCACGGCAGGGGTCCGCCGCCGAATCCCCACATGGCAAGCAGAGCGATGCCGAGGCAAATCATGATGGCGCCGGCGATTTGCCTTACCGCGGACGGCACCGGCGCATCGGGCCGGCGACCGCGTCGTTCGAGGACGGAAAGCACGAGCGCGACGGGTACGAGCAACACGATCAACACGCCAACCCAGACCGGCCGCGTCCACCACCATGCGACGGTTCCGGGCTCGATATGGAAACCCCAGCCGCTCGACAGGTAGAGGACGGACCCAAAGATCACCATGACGGTGATGTGCCAGAGATACACGGTCATGATCATGCTGTTGATCAGCACGGTGCCGGTCCAGAGCCGCAGGCCGTTCAGCGCTTGCCGCATCGGCGCTTCGAGGGAAAGCAGCAGACCGAACTGGAACACACCGAGCGCCATGAGCGTGATCTTCGGCGGCAACGTGTTGCTCAGGCCTTCATCGGGCGAACCGACCATAGCGAGCGGGTACGGGCCAAAATGGATCAGCGAGTACAGCACGCCGAATCCGAGCACGGCCCAGAGCAATGATCGGACCGGTCCGCCGATCCTGCCATCGCGCCAGGCAAAACCGAGCTGGTGCACGCCGAGCCAGACCCAGAAATAGTTGCTCCACGCCGGCCAGCGGATATCGGCGGCAAAGAACAACCCGTCGATCAGCGCCGCAGCGACGACGAAGGCCCAAAACGATGCGAATCCGTAGCGGCGCCAGATTCTGTAGGTGGCCGGCGCGAACAACACGAGCATGATGTAGATCGCCAGGAACCAGGTCGGGATCAACGCGGCCTGAGACGTAAACTGTACGACGATGGGCCGTACGTCGAGCAGCGTCATGATGCCCGCGACGACGCCCCATGCCACGAACAGCACGAGCAGTGGCGTAACCAGCCGATGCAAGCGCGCGACGAGCCAGTCCGCGTAACCCTGCCCTTTGCGATTGGCGCTTTCGAGCGACACGGCATTCGAATACCCGCCAACGATGAAAAAGATCGGCATGACCTGGAACAGCCACGTCAGCCACTGGTGCTGCGGATGCGACTTGAGAAGGTGTCCCGGCGTCAGCTCGCCATCGACGTACCACGCCGTCGCAATGAGCCAGTGACCGATGACGACGACAAGAATGGAAACGGCACGCAGAAAATCGACGTAACGATTGCGTTCGGCGGGTGTCTTGGCTGCCAGTTCGCTGGCCGTCGACCATATGCCCATGGTTCGGGACTCCTGGTTGGGCCTGACCGGTGGCGGTCGGCTGCCTAAATGTAGCAGATCGCGGATCGAACCGGGCACCGCCTGACGCCGGAAAGTGCCTAAATTTATACAGGTTTTCGCCGATAACCTCGTTATGTCCCGGGTCGGAAAATCGCTGGTACTGATCGCGTTGCTCGGCCTCGGCGCCTGCGATTCGGGCGATTCGGCCATCAACCCGGTGGCCAACGCCGGTCCCGACCAGACCGTCGGCTCAAATGCGACCGTCACCCTTGACGGCTCGGGCAGCACGGGCAGCGGCACGTTGACTTATTCGTGGTCGCAGACGGCCGATACGACCGTGACACTGAGCAGCGCGTCGGCCTCGAGGCCGACGTTTACCGCGCCGGCCGTCACGGCGGACGAAGTGTTGACGTTTCAATTGACCGTCACGGACGCGAACAACCTGACGTCGACCGATACGGTCAGCATCACGGTCGTCGATGGCATTCCGACGGCCGATGCGGGTCCCGACCAGACCGTCGTCGAAGGCGCTGCCGTCACCCTCGACGGCTCGGGCAGCGTCCAGACCAACGGCGGTACGATCGTGTCCTACGCGTGGGCGCAGACCGGCGGCCCCGCCGCCGTCAATCTCGCGGGCACGGATACGACCAGCCCCTCATTCGACGCGCCGTCCGTCGCGATGGACGAGGTGCTTACTTTCGAACTGACCGTCACCGACGACAACGGCGACAGCGATACCGACACCGTTGCGATCACGGTAGGGAACGACACACCGCCCGTTGCCGAAGCGGGCCCCGGCCAGTCCGTGGACGAAGGCACGAACCCCGTCACGCTCGACGGAAGCGGCAGCAGCGACGCGGTGGGTACAATCGCCGCCTACTCGTGGGCGCAGACCGCGGGAACGGCCGTCGTCCTGACCGGCGGCAATACGGCATCGCCGACGTTTACGGCACCTCAGGTCGGACCCGGCGGTGAAACGCTGACGTTCGAACTGACGGTCACCGACGACGCTGCCCAGTCGGACACCGACACGGTCGATATCGTTGTCGACAACGTCAATCTGGCCCCGCAGGCCGACGCCGGACCGGATCAGATCGTTGCGGAGAGCTCCACCGTGAACCTCGACGGCACGAGGAGTTCGGACCCGGACGGGCCCATCGCCGCGTTCGCGTGGACGCAAACGTCCGGACCGACGGTAACCCTCAACGACACGACGACGGCTACGCCGGACTTCGCGGCGCCGCTCGTCGCCGCACAGACCACGTTGACCTTCGAATTGACCGTCACGGACGACCTCGGCGCCCAGGACACCGATACCGTGGACATCGTCATCGACACGTTCAACCTGCCGCCGATTGCGAATGCGGGACCGGACCAGGCCGTGACAGGGCTGACGCCGGTCAATCTCGACGGCACGGGCAGCTCGGACCCCGACGGCGGTGTCAGCGCGTATGCCTGGACGCAGACAGCCGGGCCGGGCGTCACGCTGATCAACGGCGACACGGCAACGCCGAGTTTCACCGCACCGAGTGTGACCATGGCAGAAACCCTGACGTTCCGGCTGGCCGTCACCGACAACGACCCGCTCAATCCGAAACGGAGCGCGGACACGGTCGACATTACCGTCGAACCGCCAAACGCGCCGCCAACGGCCGACGCTGGCCCGGACCAGAGCGTTACGGAACGATCCGCGGTGAGCCTGGACGGGACCGGGAGCACGGATACCGACGGCACCATAGCAAGCTACGCGTGGACACAAACCGCGGGCGCGAGCGTGACGCTGACCAATGCCGACACGGCGGCACCGGCGTTCACGGCGCCCGGCGTTGACGCGGCGGGCGAGACGCTGACTTTCGAACTGACCGTGATCGACGACGATGGCGACGCGAACACCGACCCGGTCGATATCGTCGTCAACAACGATCCGGCGCTGACGACACCGCCGACCGCCGTTGCGGGCGCGGACCAGGTCGTATCGGCGGGCGACATCGTCACATTGAACGGCACCTTCAGTTCGGACGGCGACGGTACGATTACCGCTTACGACTGGAACCAGACCGGCGGCACGACGATCCCGCTGAGCAATGCGAACACGGCGGTCGCAACGTTTACGGCGCCGGCGACCCCGGAGACGCTGACGTTCGAACTCCAGGTGACGGACAACGACGCGGCGACGGGGACCGACACATTGACAGTTCGCATCAATGCGCCGCCGAGTGCCGGTGCCGGAGTCGACCAGGTGGTCGTCGAATCGTCCACCGTTACGCTCGACGGCACCGCCAGCAGCGATAGCGACGGCAGCGTTGCAGCCTACCAGTGGACGCAGACAGGCGGTGCGGTCGTCATACTGACGAACGCCACGACGTCGATTGCGACGTTCACCGCGCCGCCGGGTCCCGCATCGCTGACGTTCGAGCTCACGGTCACCGACAACGACGCATCGACCAGCACCGATACGATCGAGGTGCGCGTGAACGCCGCGCCGACGGCCAATGCCGGTCCGGACCAGTCGGTCGACGAGCAATCGGCCGTCAGCCTCGATGCGTCGGCCAGCTCGGACGCCGACGGCACCATCACGGGCTTTGCCTGGACGCAGACCGGAGGCACGGCCGTCGCGTTGACCGGCGCCAATACCGGGACGCCCTCGTTTACGGCGCCCGCGGTCAGCGCCGCCGGCGAGACGCTGACGTTCCAGGTTCAGGTCACCGACGACGACGGCGCGACGGATACCGATACCGTCGATGTCCAGGTCGACAACGATCCCGCGCTCAGCGATCCGCCGACGGCCCTGGCCGGCCCCGACCAGGTCGCTTCGGCCGGAGCAACGGTGACGCTGGACGGCAGCGCGAGCATCGATACGGACGGCACGATTACCGCCTACCAGTGGACGCAGATCAGTGGAGCGCCCGTCGCGCTGACGAACGCGAACACGGCTGTCGCGACGTTTACGGCGCCCGCAGCGCCAGCCACACTGGCGTTCGAGCTCGAAGTGACCGACAACGACTCATCGACCGGCACCGACATGATCGAGGTACGCGTGAACGCCGCGCCGACGGCCAGCGCCGGCCCGGACCAGTCGGTCGATGAGCTATCGGCAGTGAACCTGACGGCCGCCGGGAGTTCCGATGTCGACGGCAGCATCGCGGGCTACGCCTGGACACAGACAGCCGGCACGACGGTTACTCTGACGGGCGCCGGAACGGCGGCGCCGTCAATCACGGCGCCATCCGTCGATGCTGCCGGCGAAACGCTGACGTTCGAAGTCGAAGTCACCGATAACGACGGCGCGACCGATACCGACACGGTCGACATCCAGGTCAACAACGACCCGGCCCTGACGACGCCGCCGATCGCCGTTGCAGGCGCGGACCAGGTTGTATCGGCCGGCCACATCGTCACATTGAACGGCACGTTCAGCTCCGACAGCGACGGTACGATCACCGCCTACCAGTGGACCCAGGTCGGGGGCACGACGGTCACGCTGACGAACGCGGACGCAGCCGTTGCGATGTTCACTGCGCCGGCCGCGCCCGATTCGCTGACGTTCGAACTCGTTGTCACCGACAACGACGCGGCGACGGGAACCGGTTCGACGACGGTCAGGGTGAACGCGCCGCCAATCGCGAACGCGGGTCCCGACCAGTCCGTGAACGAACAAGCGGCGGTGAACCTGACGGCTTCCGGCAGTTCCGACGTCGACGGCTCGATCGCCGCCTACTCGTGGACGCAGACGGACGGCACGGCCGTCGTGCTCACCAATGCGGACACGGCGACGCCGGAATTCACGGCACCTTTGGTGAGCCTGGCAGGTGAGTCGCTGACGTTCGAGGTCGAAGTCACGGACGACGTCGGCGCGACGGATACCGATACGGTCGATGTGCAGGTCAGCAACGATCCGGCGTTCAATATTCCGCCAACGGCCGTGGCCGGCCCGGACCAGACCGTCGGCGAGGGTGTCTCGGTCACGCTGGACGGCAGCGGCAGTACGGATGACACGTTGATCACGGACTACCAGTGGACCCAGACGGACGGAACCGCGGTGACGCTGACGAACGCCGACCAGGCGATCTCGAACTTCACGAGTCCGGCAGGGACCGGCACACTGACGTTCGAACTCGAAGTAACGGACGAGGAAGGCGGCACCGCCACCGACCAGATCGAAATCACGGTGAGCGGCACGGTTACCGTATCCGGCAAGGTGACCTACGACCACGTCCCGCACGCGGGGCTCGGTCTCGGTGGCCTTGACTACGCGTCGACTGTTGCGCGGCCGGCTCGCCTCGTGACGGTCCAGGCCATTGATGCCACCGACGACACGACGGTCATAGCAACGGATACCACGGACTCGGCAGGCGACTACAGTTTCGCGCTCGACCCGGGTCTGGACGTCTTCCTGCGCGTGCGGGCGGAGATGATCGATACGGCCGGGGCGCCGAGCTGGGATTTCACCGTCGTCGACAACACCAATGGCGATGCGCTGTACGTGCTCGACACGGTCGACATCAACACCGGCGCCGCCGACCAGACCGTCAACATCAATGCCGCGACGACGTTCGACGGTAACGACTACACGGAACGAAATGGCGCGGTCTTCGCGATCCTCGACACGGTGCACGATGCGTTCCAGACGATCCTTGCAACAGACCCGACCGTCGACTTCATGCCGTTGAAGGTGTACTGGAGCATCAACAATACGACGGTCAGCGGTGACATCGCAGCCGGTGAGATCGGTACCTCGTTCTACCGGGGCGGCAACCCGATCGACGGCTTGTACCTGCTAGGCGACGAGGACATCGATACCGAGGAGTACGACAGGCATGTCATCGCGCACGAATTCGGCCACTATGTCGAAGACACGCTTGCGCGGTCTGACTCGATCGGCGGGGCACACACGCTCAGCGACCGGCTCGACAAACGCGTCGCGTTCGGCGAAGGTTTCGCCAACGCCTGGGCGTCGATCGTAACCGGAGACACCGTGTACATCGATACGCTGAGCACGAACCAGGCCTTCGCGGGAGGCTTCGACGTCGAGGACGGCACGATATACAACGGCCCGAACCCGGCGCCCGGCTGGTATAACGAACGATCGGTGCAGGAGGTCATCTACGATCTCTACGACAGTACCAATGAGGGCGCGCCAACCGACTCGCTGAGCCTCGGATTCGGACCGATTTACAGCGTGTTGACCAACCAGCAGGTTTCGACTCCGGCGTTTGCGAGCATCTTCTCGTTCATCGATGCGCTCAAGGACGACAGGCCCGGCGATGCCGCGGCGATCGATGCGATGACGGGGATTGCGGCAATCGATATCGATCCCGTCGCGGATGAGTTCGGTACCGGAGAGACCAATGATGCAGGCGTTGCAGACAGCCTGCCGGTCTACAAGACGCTGACGATCGACGGCCCCGCCGTGAATGTCTGCAGTAACGACTCGTTCGACCCGCTCGGTTACGGCAACAAACTGAACACGATCCAGTTCGTGCGTTTGACGATCCCGGCGGCCGGGTTCCACACGTTCAGCGCCACGGCGACCGTCGTCCCGGCGGGCGAGACGACCGACCCGGATATGTGGCTGCGGCGCCCGCCGTCGAGCGGCATTTTCGAGTGGTTCGAGAGCCAGGACGCGAACAGCGAAAGCGGCGTCAGCCAGAATTTCCTGCCGGCCGGCGACTATATTCTCGAGGTCTTCGACTTCAACAACCGCGGCTCGAGGAAACTCGTGTCGTCGATCTTCGGCGGCCCGCCGATCGGCCGGGCCTGCTTCGACGTCACGGTCACGAGTCCCTAGTGGCAGAACAGAGGAGAGAATCGATGACCCTTCGGTATCAGATCGTAGCGCTGCTGGCCCTGGCGGGACTGCTGTTCGCCTGCCAGGGAGGCCCCGCCTCCGAGACGGAACCGCTTGCGACGGTGCCCGGCAGCAATGTCTTCGAGTCACGGGGCAAGCCGGAGACGGTGCCGGTCAACCTGAAGTACCGCCTACTCGAAACTCCACGGGTCGGGCAGACCTTCGATATCGAGCTGACCGTCGTGTCGTCGGTCGACACGCCGTCGCTCGGCTTCGACGTCGCGCCTGATGACGGTCTGGCCGTCGATACCGCGTCGGCGACCTACACCGTGTCCGGCAAACCGGCGAACTCACCGGAGACGACGGTGGTCTCGGTCACGCCGACGCGCGAGGGGCGATTTCACCTGCATGTAAGCGCCAATGTCATGGTCGAGGGCCGGATACTCACACGCGCCGTGCCGATCGCCATCCAGGTCGGCCGGGGCACGCTGGCACTCGAGCAGATGGGCGAAATCAGGATGGACGAGGACGGCAATCGGGTCGTCTCGTTGCCGGCCGAGACGCCCGCGAACGACTAGCAGCCTGTTGGACTGGCGATCGGGGGCTCAGCGGAAGCCCGCCGTTACAACCTGTTGCACATCGGCCGGCGGCGTCATGGGACACTTTCCGGATGTCCCGACTGGATTCCTTTCACG
>JANQGP010000078.1 GCA_028277265.1 Woeseiaceae bacterium
ACCGTCGAGGTTGGCCGCGAGGACAGCGCGCCACGCCGCGACGCTCATGCCGGCCAGCGGGTCGGCCGGCTGCACGGCGGCATTGTTGGCGACCATCGCCGGCTGCGCGGTCGAAAGCAACGCATCGACGGCTGCTTCATCACCGAGGTCCGCCTGCAGCGGTTTCCCGGTTTCGAGTTCGGTGGCCAGCGAACGGGCCGATGGGCTGTCCTGGTGGTAATGGACCACGATCCGGGCACCGGCTTCGGCCAGCCGTCTGGCGATGCCCTGACCGATATTGCCGCTGGCGCCGGTGACGAGAATCGTCTCCCCGGCCAGGTTGAGCGAGTCAGGAACGTCGAAGTGTCCGGCGCTGGTCATGGGATGCTATTGTCCTTCAGATGCCGGGCAAAGCGAAACCCGAGACCTGGACCTCGGAGCGCTGTTTCATCAGCGAGATTCTCAACGATCCCGCGTACGCGGAAGTATCGATCGCCCGTTGCCGCGTCGAGCCCGGCGTAACCACCCAGAACCACTCGCTGTCGGTGCACGAGGTCTACGTGATCGAGGAAGGCTCCGGCCTGATGATGCTCGGCGACGAGACACCCTTCGCCGTCCGCGCAGGCAGCCACGTCGCCATTCCGAAACACACGGCCCAGTGCATCCGCAACACGGGCCCCGGCGACCTGATGTTTCTGTGCGTCTGCACGCCGAGATTTTTGCGGGAATGCTACACGTCGCTGGAATAAGGGCGCTATACTCCGTCAACGCTTTATTCAGGAGTCAAACAATGTGTGGTTCTGGCACAACAAATAACAAACGCTCCCTGAAACTCGCACTGAACGGCACCCTGGCTCTGGCCCTCACAGGCTTTCTCGCCGCCCCGGCTGTTGCGCAGATGGAGGGGATTCTCGAGGAAATCGTCGTGACGGCGCAAAAACGCGAAGAATCGCTGCAGGAGGTACCGATCTCGATCGCAACGACCTCCGGCGAATCGCTCAACGCGATGTTCTCGGGCGGCGAAGACGTCCTGGCGTTGTCAGGCCGCGTTCCGGGCCTATACGCCGAGTCGTCCAACGGCCGGTCGGCCCCCCGCTTCTACCTGCGTGGCCTCGGTAACATCGACTTCGACCTCGCCGCATCGCAGCCGGTCTCCTTCGTCATGGACGAAGTCGTTCTCGAAAACGTCGTGCTCAAGAGCTTCCCGCTGTTCGACGTCGCCAATATCGAAGTCATCCGCGGACCGCAGGGCACCCTGTTCGGCCGCAATACGACCGCCGGCATCATCAAGGTCAATACGCGCCGTCCCGAGCACGAAACCAGCGGTTACATCAAGGGTTCCTACGCCACGCATGCCACGACCAACCTGGAAGCCGCCGCCGGCACCAGCCTGATCGACGGCACGCTTGCCGGCCGCGTGTCGGTCCTGCACCGCTCGCGCGACGACTGGATCACGAATGCCAACGGGGGCGGCGAGTCGCTGGGACAGTACGAGGAATCGGCGGGGCGCGTGCAGCTGCTGTGGACTCCGACGGATCGCTTCAGCGCGTTGCTGTCACACCAGAACCGCTCTCTCGACGGCACGTCCTCGATCTTCCGCGCCAACGTCTTCACGACGGGCAACGACAGCCTGAACCAGAACTACGATCGCGAAACCGTCTACTACGACGGCGGCGACAACAATCCGCAGGAGTACCAGTCGCACGGCACGACGCTGAACATGACGTGGGACTTCGACAACGCGAGCTTCAACTCGATTACGTCGTACCAGCAGGCCGACGGCTTCAGCCGCGGCGATATCGACGGCGGTGTCGTCAACATCGGCTCGACGCCGACGCCGCCCGCGGGCATCACCTTTGCCGACGTTCTCATTTTCGGCGACCCGGCACGAACCTGGCCAGGCCCGATATTCACGCCGTCCGTAACCCAGGACGGCGCGGACACCGACCAGTTCACGCAGGAGTTTCGCCTCGCGAGCAACACGGACGGCCGCTTCTCCTGGCAGATCGGCGCGTTCTTCTTCCGCTCCGATCTCATCGTAACGACCGACTCGTTCGCCTCGTTCGGATTCGTCGATGTCCAGGACACGAAGATTCAACAGGAGAACCGGACCTGGGCCCTGTTCGGCCAGGGCAGCTACGACCTGACCGACAACCTGACGCTGACCGCCGGCGTGCGTTACACGGACGACGAGAAGGACTTCCAGGTGCTGCAGTTCGGTCAGCTCTGGCTCGACCTCGGCATCCCCACCTTCCTCGCCGACCCGATCAATGTCGACGACGGGCAGGCAAGCTGGGAAGTCGCGCTGAACTGGGCCGTTTCGGACGAGTCGGCGTTGTACGCCCGCGTCGCCAACGGTTTCCGCGCGCAGACGATCCAGGGACGCGACGTCGCGTTCCTCGAAACGCCGACCGTCGCCCGGCCGGAGACCATCAACTCGATCGAGGCCGGCTACAAGGCCGACCTGTTCGACAATCGTCTGCGGGTCAACGTTGCGGCGTTTGCCTACGAAGTCGACGACATGCAGCTGTCGATCATCGGCGGCGCGACCAATACGAACCAGGTCGTCAACTCCGACAAGGGCGAAGCCATCGGCTTCGAGGTCGACCTCGACTGGCTGATCACCGACAGACTGTTGCTGTCGCTCGGCACGAGCTTCAACGATACCGAGCTCAACGATCCGAATCTTGCGACAGCCCCTTGCGGTTCCGGCCTCTGTACGCCGCTGGATCCGGAGAACCCGTCCAACCCGGCAACGGTCCTGGTCGACGGTAACCCGTTCCCGCGTGCGCCCGAGACGACGACCAACCTGTCGCTGCGCTACAGCGTGCCGGTGGGCGCCAACAGCGAGTTGTATGTCTTCACCGACTGGGCCTGGTACGGCGAGATCAACATGCCGCTGTACGAAGCCGTAGAGTTCAAGACCGATGGCCAGTTCGAGGGCGGACTGCGTCTCGGTTACCGGAACTTCGACAGCGGTTGGGAGGTCGCTGCCTTCGGACGCAACATCACGGACGAGGACAACACGCTCGGATTCGTCGACTTCAGCAATAACACGGGCTTCGTCAACGAGCCACGCGTCTGGGGCCTCGAAGTCTCGTACGAGTTCGGCGACTGATCCGCAAACTCGCCATTCTGCTGGTGCTGGCCGGCTGCTCGACCGAGGAGCAGCCGGCCGCACTCGTATTCGAGGTCGCCGGCAACCTCGAGGATCCGAAGATCGACGAAGCCAGCGGCCTCGCCCGCTCGCAGCGCGAGCCCGGCGTTCTGTGGACGATGAACGACAGCGGCAAGCCCGTCCTGCACGCGCTGGATCGGCGCGGTGCCCGCCTCGGTGACGTCGAGCTCAAGAAATCGGACAACCGCGACTGGGAGGACCTCGCGTCTTTCGAGCTCGATGGCGAGCCCTACCTGATGGTCGCCGACATCGGCGACAACGAAGCCCGTTACAAGAAACGCACGCTCTACTTCGCGAAAGAGCCTCGGGCCGACGAGGACAAGACGAAGGTCGACTGGGAGGTCGATTTCCGCTACCCGAACGGCGCGCGTGACGCTGAGGCGGCCGCCGTCGACGTCGTCAACCAGCGCGTGCTCGTCCTGTCGAAACGCGACATTCCGCCGTCGCTGTATGAAGTGCCTCTTCGCGCCGACGACACAGTGACGGCAAAATGGCTCGGCACTGTCGAAAGCCTGCCGCGGCCCTTGCGCCGCGACGTCGAGATGGCACCGAAAACCAGGGACTGGCACTGGCAGCCGACTGGAATGGACATCTCGGCGGACAACCGCGCCGCCGTGATCATGACGTACCGGGCGGTCTACTACTATCTGCGCCGCGAGGGCCAGGACTGGTTTGACGCGTTGAACTCGAAGCCGATCCGCATCAGCCTTGGCAACTTCGGCAACGCCGAGGCCGTGGCATTCGGCGACGACAAACGCACCGTTTACGTCACGGGCGAACATCGCAATTCGCTGCTGCTCAAGGTCGACCTCGGATTGCCGGACACGGCGCGGACCGCGGCGACCGACGTCATTGTCATGGCGTTCAACGTGCAGAACCTGTTCGACAACGTCGACGACCCCGGCAAGGACGACAAGGCTTACCTGCCGCTCGCCGACAAACAGAACGACGATCACATCGCCGCGTGCAACGAGATCGAGGTGGATCGCTGGCGCGACGAATGCCTCTATCTCGACTGGAGCGATGAGGCACTCGAATTCAAGCTGCAGCTTCTCGCGGACACGATTCGCCAGGTCGGCAACGGCGAGGGCGCCGACGTGATCGCACTCCAGGAGGTCGAGAACGTCAACGTGCTCGAGCGGCTGCGCGCCGATTATCTCGGCGACCTGGGTTACCTCGACCCCGTGCTCGTCGAAGGCACGGATGCCCGGGGCATCGACGTCGCCTTCCTGTCGAAGCTGCCACTCGCGACCTCACCGGTCCTGCATCCCCTGTCCGTGCCGGACTTCCCGGATCGCCAGGGCGACACGAGAGGCGTGTTGCAGGCCGACTTTCGTTTGCCCGGAGGCGGGATACTGACGGGCTTCAGTGTGCATTTCCCGGCGCCGTTTCACCCGACCGGCATGCGGGAAACGGCCTACCGCCACCTCAACGGCCTGCGGGCGGGGCTGCCCGATGAGCATCACGCCTTCGCGGCCGGCGATTTCAATACGACGAGCACCGAAGACGCCCGTGAGGGCCTGCTGGACGCCTTCGCCCGTCCGCACTGGACCGTCGCACACGACATCGGCTGCGCGGACTGCAAGGGGACCTATTTCTACGGGCGCGACGGCACCTGGTCGTACCTCGACATGATCCTGTTCTCGCCTGCGCGTAGCGGAAAAACAACAGCGATGATTCGCGCTGATTCGGTTGCAATAGCCAATGCTGTCGCCGCCCAGGTTACGCAGCACGGCACGCCGCAACGGCATCGCAGCGGCGAGAAAACCGGCGTTTCCGATCACTGGCCGATAATCGCCACAATCGAAGTTTCCGAAAAACAATAGCTTGTAACCAGTTCGTAACCTTGATTCTTTGTCGCGTTTCGAAAGCACGGCGATCGCGTCGCCACGATCGCCAAAACCGCGCCCAAGCCTTTATTGCGCAAGCATTTTCCCTGCGCTAGATTTAGCGCGTTCACACGCAAGAAACGGCGCGCATCGTCCGCCATCGGCGGTCGATCGTGGGCAAAAAAAGAAATCGAGCGAAATCTTAGTGTCACATTCCGTCTTTAAGCTTTCGCGTTTTCCATAGCGGGGATCACAATGAACTACACATCTCGATTCGTGCGATCGAAGCTCTCTGCATTGCAGAGCCTGTCGCTCGCGATTCTCACCGCCTGCCTGGTCCTGGCAGTACCTGTGGCGTCAAACGCACAGGAAACGACCTCGGCTATTCGCGGCACGATCCTGGCGCCTGACGGCGGTCCGGCCGCCAATGTCGCGGTACGGGTCACGGATACGCGCACCGGGCGCGTCGCCACGGCGACAACGACGGCTTCCGGGCGATTCACGGTGGGCAGCCTCGCCGTTGGCGGCCCGTACACGATCTCCCTGACATCGCCCGAGTATGCGAGCCAGTCGATCACGGACGTCACGGTCGGCCTTGGCGAAACGTTCACCTTCGACGTGACCTTGCAGGCAGAGTCGATCGAGGAAATCGTCGTCACGGCAGCGGCCGTCCAGTCGGCGCAGGTCGCGGTCGGACCTTCGTCGACATTCAGCTTCGACGAAATCCAGAATGCGCCAGCCTTCGATCGTGACATCAAGGACATCGTGCGCCTGGATCCGCGCGTCTACATCAACGAAGCCGACGTGGACAATGTGCAGTGCCTGGGTGCCAACCCGCGCTTCAACAGCACGACCGTCGACGGCGTCAAGATGAACGACAACTTCGGTCTGAACCGTTCCGGTTACCCGACCGAGCGCATGCCGTTCCCGTTTGACGCCATCCAGAACGTGTCCATCGAGCTGTCACCGTATGACGTACAGTACGGCGGCTTCACGGCCTGTAACACCAACGCCGTCACCCGCTCGGGCACGAACGAGTTCGAAGGCTCGGTGTTCATCAGCTACGGCGACGCTGACCTGCAGGGCGACAAGCTCGAAGGTGACCGTATACCGTCCGGCGATTTCGACGACGAGCGCTACGGCTTTTCGATCGGCGGCCCGATCATCGAGGACACGTTGTTCTTTTTCGCCGCCTACGAGAAACGGGAATCCGCGAACCTGTTCGACCGCTGTGCCGGCGACCAGGAGTGCGGCCGGCCGGTACTCGGTGTATCGCAGGCCCAGCTCGACCAGATCCGCGACATCGCGATCAACCAGTATGACTGGGATCCGGGCCCCGAGGTCGCCAGCCTGCCGAACGAGGACGAGAAGTACCTCGTGCGCCTCGACTGGCACATCAACGACCAGCACAAAGCGGGATTGACCCACGTATGGAACGACGGCTTCAACGTCCTTGGTTCCGACACCGACTCGGACGAATACGAGTTCTCCAACCACTACCGCATACGCGGGGCCGAGCTGACGTCGACGACCGCGCAGGTCTTCTCGGACTGGACCGACACGTTCAGCACGGAGCTGCGTGTTGGCTTCGCCAACCTGGACAACCGTCAGTTCTCGCCCAACAGCCGGGGTTTCGGCGAAATGCAGATCGAGACCTACTTCGACGGCGACAATGACGGCGACCTCGATCGCGCAATCGTCTACCTGGGCGGCGACGACTCGCGGCAGGCCAACGACCTCGAGTACGACACGTTCAACTTCAAACTGGCGGCCAACTGGGTGGTTGGCGACCACGTCCTGTCGGCCGGGTTCGAACAGGAGGAAATCGACATCTTCAACGTGTTCGTGCAGCACTCGGTGGGCGGCGAGTACCGCTTCGACGAGAACCGCTTTACGGACCCGGACAATTCCTGGGAAGATTCTGACGTACTGAACGGCGACGAGACCTTCTTCGGCTGTACCAGCAGACCGGATGTCGACGGCGATGGTATTCCTGACTACAGCCTGACGGGCTGTATCGACCAGTTCGCGGCCTTCAGCCCCGACGACGTCTACTACGGCAATGCGCCGTCGCTGAATCCGTTCGATGCCGCCGGCGAGTTCAAGTACGCCGTCAACACCTTCTACCTGCAGGACGAGTTCACGCTGGGCGACGGTAGCCTGACGATCGTCGCCGGCCTGCGGTACGACTGGTACACGAGTGACGACCTGCCGCGCGAGAACTCGAGCTTCATAGAACGCACCGGTTTCACCAATGCGCAGAACTTCGACGGTGAGTCACTGTTGCAGCCGCGCCTGGGCTTCACCTGGGATGCGACGGATACCCTGACGTTTCGTGGCGGCGTCGGCCTCTACAGCGGCGGCAACCCGAACGTCTGGCTCAGCAACGCCTACTCGAACGACGGCTTTACGGCCGTACAGACACGCGAAGGCGATTGCGATGACGGGCTGGTCGGCGACTGCATCGAGGACATGAACGTAACGCCAGGCGAAGGGCTCAACACGATCCCGCTGGGCGTGGACGGCAACGGCCGGCCAGGCTACGACGCGCCGCAGGCGATGATCAATTTCGTCCAGAACACGGTCGGCAACGCGAGCGTCAATGGCATCGACCCGGGATTCAAGGTTCCGAAAGCCTGGAAGTATTCGCTGGGCGGAACCTGGGTCTTCGATGCTGGTCGCTTCGGCGACGGCTACGTCCTCACTAGTGACGTGATTTTCACCCGGGCCGAGGACTCGGCAATCTACCGCGACGACGCCCTGGTTCAATACGACACGGCCCCGGACGGCCGCCCGATCTATACGCGAGTCGACAAGGCCGCCGATCCGGTCTGTGCGACGGATCCGACCTCGAACTGGGCCACCTGCAGCGGAGCCCGGCTGTTCAACCAGGACTTCATCCTCGACAACGTGATTGGTTCGGATGGCGAGGGCTTTGCGTTCTCGACGACGTTGCAGAAGGATCATGACTTTGGCCTGAGCTGGCTGTTCGGCTACGCCTACGTCGAATCCGACGAAGTCAGCCCGATGACGAGTTCGGTCGCGTTCTCGAACTTCTTCAACATCGCCTCGTCGGATCTCAACAATCCGGGCCTTGCGACCTCGAACTACGAGATCCCGCATCGCTTCATGCTCAACCTGAGCTACGAAAATGAGTTCTTCCGCGACTTGACGACGCGCTTCACGCTGTTCGGCCAGGCCAACCAGGGCCGACCCTACAGCGCGGTCTTCGCTTCGGATGAGATGTTCTTCTGTGGTCCTTTCTTCTGCCCGGACAACGACGGATCGTTGCTCTATATGCCGACGGGCCCGGACGATCCGCTGGTGCAGTTCGATCCCGGCTTCGACCAGGCAGCTTTCTTCGCCTGGGCGGCAGAGAACGGCCTGGACAAGTACGCCGGCGGGATCGTGCCGCGTAACACTCTGGACGGTTCCTGGTGGAACAAGTGGGACCTGCGCATCAGCCAGGAACTGCCGGGCTTCAGCTCCGATCATCGCGCGCAGCTGTGGCTCAACATCGAGAACATCGGCAACCTGCTGAACGACGACTGGGGTGTGCTGAAAGAGCGCAGCTTCCCGCGTCGCGCGGACGTGGTTGCTGCAGAGCTGAGCGACGACGGCTCCCAGTACATCTTCAACGATTACTTCTCCCAGGGTGTGAGCCGTGTTACGGCCGCGTCGCTGTGGCGCGTCCGGATTGGCGTCACCTACAGGTTCTGAGGAGAAGCACCTGCAAGACGATCAGGGCGGCCTCCGGGCCGCCCTTTTTCTTGCTGTCATGCTAACCTGATTTGATGAAAACACTTTACGTGATGCTCACTGTGCTGGCCCTGACGGCATGCACGACGCCACCGTCTCCCGAAGCGCGCATCGATCTCGGCGTCCAGTGGGTTGAGCATTCTGCGGAATACCAGGCGCTCTCGGCGCAGGTCTATGCCGATGCACGTGAAGACCTCCCTCGCTTGCTGGCGGATCCGAACTGGAGCGCCCTGCCCGGGCAGACCGATGCCGCAAACAAGCCTCCGGCCATCATTCTCGATGTCGACGAAACCGTGGTCAGCAATGCGCGGTACCAGGAAACGCTCCTCCACACGCCCTACTCGAGCTTCAGCCACTTCGACTGGATGCGCAACAATCCGGCGGTGCCGGTGCGGGGCGCGACTGCCATGATCGAGGCGGCCCGGAGAGCCGGTGTCGAGGTCTTCTTCCTGACGAACCGGGCCTGCGAACGCTTTGAAGGTATCGATGGAGACTGCCCGTATGAGCAGGTCACGATCGAAGACCTGCGCGAGGTCGGCATCGAGACGGTTGCCGAAAAACTGCTAATGGCCTGGGAACAACCCGACTGGAGCAAGGAAAAGCTCATCCGGCGTGAGTACATCGGACGAACACACCGCGTCATCGCCCTGTTCGGCGATGACTACGGCGACTTCGTTCAGTGCACGCGGGCGAAACCGCTGACGCCGTGTACCGAACCCGCGACGCGTGCGTCACGCCATGCCGCTCTCGACACGTACGCCGATTACTGGGGCAACGGCTGGTATGTGCTGCCGAACCCGATGCACGGCTCCTGGACGACCGTCAGGTAAAATGCGCCGATGAGCATTGCCAACGAGGACCTGATCAACGCGGCCAGGGAGGCCCGCCGAAACGCCTACAGCCGCTATTCCAGGTTCTCCGTCGGCGCGGCGCTGATCGACGATCGCGGCCATCTGCACGTCGGTTGCAATGTCGAAAACGCGGCTTACCCGCTCGGCAGCTGCGCCGAAGCCGGCGCGATAGCGGCCATGGTCTTGCAGGGCGGGAGGAGGATCGCGAAGATCGCCGTGGTCGGCGGGATCGGCGGGATCGGCGAAGCAGGCCCGTGTACGCCTTGTGGCGGATGCCGCCAGCGGATTCTCGAGTTTGCCGACGAGAACACGATCATCCTCGCCGTCGACGACAGCGGCGAGTGGCAGGAGTACACGATCGATGCGCTCCTGCCGGCTTCGTTCCACCTGCCCGGAATCTGACGCCGAGTTTCATCCGCCGAGCTTGTGCAGCTCGAGCTCGACATGCTTGATGCGGCGGTCCTCCTGATCGTGACTGATCGTGAAGTTCAGTGACGCCATCAGGTCGAGCATTCTCGTGTTGTCCGCGAGCACCTGCCCTTCGATCTTCTCCAGATCGCGATCCCGGGCAACCTTGATCAGGTCCGTCATGAGGTGGTGGGCAATGCCCTTGCCCCGCCACTGATCGGAAACGACCAGCGCGAATTCGCAGCTCGTGCCGTCGAGGTTCGTCGTATAGCGCGCGACGCCGACCTGGTCCGTGTCGCCGACGACCGCCACGAGCGCCATTTCGTTGTGGTAGTCGATCTGCGTGAACTTCACGACCATTTCCTGGCTCAGCTCGTAGAACGTATTCATGAACCGGAAGTACTTCGATTCGTCGGACAGCTCGCGCACGAACTTCGCCTCGGCCTCGGCGTCCTCCGGCCGAATCGGCCGAATCACGACGTTCGTGCCGTCGTTGAGCTGCACGGTTCTCTCGAGGTGCGACGGGTACGGATGAATGGCCAGGTGATGGTATTGATCCGTAGAGAGTTTCGGGTAGTCGACGACGATCCGGGCGTCGACGGCGACAGCCCCGTTCTCGTCGACGATCAGCGGATTGATGTCCATTTCCTTGATCCACGGCAATTCGCAGGCCATGGACGATACCGACAGCAGTACGTTGACCAGGCCGTCAATGTCCACCGCCGGCATGTTTCGAAACTCGGACAGCATCCGGGATATGCGCGTGCGGTTGATGAGGTCCCTCGCGAGACGATGGTTCAGCGGCGGCAGGGAGATAGCCGAGTCGCCGATGACTTCGACCGTCGTCCCGCCGCTGCCGAAGCTGATGACGGGCCCGAAGACCGGGTCGGTAATGATCCCGACCATGAGTTCCCTGCCGGACGACGTCCGGTGCATCTTCTCCACCGTTACGCCGCCGATATCCGCGCCGGGTACGTTCGCCCTTACCTGATCGACCAGCTGCCGGTACGCGTTGCGTACTTCGCTGGCCGTGTTGATGTTCAGGCGCACACCCCCGGCATCGGACTTGTGGCTGATCTGGCCCGACATCACCTTCATCGCAATCGGAAAGCCGATGGATTCGGCAATCACGAGCGCCTCGTTCGCGGAGCGGGCCACGCCATAGCGGACGGTAGGGATATTGAATGCCGTGAGCACCGCCATCGATTCGGGCTCGGTCAGCACCTTGCGTTGCTCGGTCAGCACACCCTCGATGATCAGCCGCGCGCCCTCGGCGTCCGGAGCCGGCTGACCGCTCGTCAGTCGAGCGGGCGCCTGGAGCAGCAGTCGCTGGTTGCGCTTGTACCGGGCGAGATACGAGAACGCGTCCACGGCGTTCTCGATCGTCCTGAAGTCCGGAACCTGTGCCTCGGCAAACAGCTCGCGCGCGGCCTCGATCTGCGGGCCGCCCATCCAGCTGGTCATGACCGGCTTGTTGCTCCTGCCGGCGGACTCGATGACCGCTTCGGCAACCGCGGTGGGCCGGGTCATCGCCTGCGGCGTCAGGATGACGATCGCGCCGTCGATGTCCGGATCGGACAGGCAGATGTCCAGCGCCTGGCGGTAGCGATCAGGGTCCGCATCGCCGATGATGTCCACCGGGTTGCTCCGCGACCACACCGCCGGCAAGACCTCGTCGAGTTTCTTCTTCGTGGCTTCGCTGATGCTTGCCAGCTCGATGCCCTGATCGATGGCGCGGTCCGCCCCCATGACGCCGGGGCCTCCGCCGTTGGTCAGAATGACGAGACGCTCCGAAGCGCTCTTGTAGTTACTCGACGACAACGCCCTGGCCGCCGCGAACAACTGGCCGATACGCTTGACGCGCAGCACTCCGGAGCGGGACAGCGCCGCCGAAAACGTCTCGTCACTGCCGACGAGCGCACCCGTATGCGACATCGACGCTTCGGCGCCGGCAGCATGGCGGCCCACCTTGAGCGCGATGACGGGCTTGATCCTCGCCGCGGCGCGCAGGCTGCTCATGAAACGGCGCGCATTGGTGATGCCCTCGATGTAGAGGAGTATCGCCTGCGTCTTCGGATCCGCGACGAGATAGTCGAGATAGTCTCCAAAGTCGAGGTCCGCGCCGATACCCGTCGACACGACGGCGGAGAACCCGACGCCGTTGGACTCCGCCCAATCGAGAATCGACGTGCACACGGCACCCGACTGCGAAAGCAGCGCAAGATTCCCCGCCCTCGCGTTGCCGTTGCCGAACGTCGCGTTCAGGCCGATGTCCGGCCGGATGATGCCCAGACAGTTCGGGCCCATCACGCGAATCCCGTGCTGGCGCGCCAACTGCATGACCTGGTCTTCCAGACGCCGGCCCTCCTTGCCGATTTCGCGAAAGCCGGCTGAGAGGACGAGCATGGTACGAATGCCGCGTTCGCCGCAGTCTTCGACGATGCCCGGAACGGTCGTCGCCGGCGTCGCCACCACTGCAAGATCCACCGCCTCTTCGATATCGGCAAGGGATTTGTAGGCCTTTTGTCCCTGTACCTCTTCGCGCTTCGGGTTGACCGGATAGATGGAGCCGTGGAACCCGGCGCCGAGCAGGTTGCGCAGCACAACGCCGCCGACGGAATCGGTGCGATTGCTGGCACCGAACAGCGCGATGCTGTCCGGCGTAAAGAGAGACGACAGATAATGAGTGTTCATGACGAGTGGTATTTGTGCGGATTTGCCCGATTCAGCCGGACTTTTACCCTGTGGAGTATCATCAGGACAATACGGGGTTCCCACTTTGCGCACTGCCTACATCAGCCACGACGCCTGCCTCGATCACGACACGGGCGACGACCATCCGGAATGCCGGCAACGCCTGACGGCGATCGAAGACCGGCTCATCGAAAGCGGCCTGCGGGACGTGCTGGTCGGTTTCGAGGCGCCGGACGCAACTCGCACGCAACTTCAGCGAGCCCATACGGAAACGCACATCCGGCGGATCGAGGAGACCGCCCATGGCGGACGGATGCGTCTCGATCCCGACACCGTGGTTGGTCCCGATTCGGCCGCAGCGGCCCGCCGCGCGGCCGGGGCAGCCGTGCAGGCCGTGGACCTCGTCATGGGCGGCAGTTTCGAGTCCGCGTTCTGCGGCGTGCGGCCGCCCGGCCACCACGCGGAGCGCGGCCGGGCGATGGGATTCTGCCTCTACAACAACGTTGCCGTCGGTGCCGCCCACGTGCTCGCCGAGTACGACGTCGAGCGTGTCGCGATCGTGGATTTCGACGTCCACCACGGCAATGGCACCGAAGATATCTTCCGCGATGACGGCCGCGTGCTGTTCTGCTCGACGTTTCAGCACCCGTTCTATCCGTTCACGCCGTTGCTGCCGGATTCGCCGAACCGGGTCAGTGTTCCCCTGGCCGCCGGGTCCGGAAGCGACGAATTCCGGAGTGCGGTCAGTGAGCAATGGCTGCCCGCACTCGAGGCCTGGAAGCCGGAAATCCTGTTTGTCTCGGCGGGCTTCGATGCCCACGTCGCCGACGAAATGTCCCACATGCACCTCGTCGACGACGATTACCGTTGGGTGACCGAGCAAATCGTCGAGGTCGCGGCCGCCTCCGCGTCGAATCGGATCGTTTCCGCGCTCGAAGGCGGCTACGAGCTCCATAGCCTCGCCCGATGTACCGAATTGCATCTCCGGGTGCTGATGGGGCTACATTGAGGCCTGTCGACAGGCCCTAGTCCTGCAGCCCCCTGCCCGGCGTCCACGGGACACGCGCCGTGTCCATCGCTTCCTTGAGACCCTCGTATTCGACGTCGACGAGCTGCCTGAGCTCGGCAACGGTTTCGTCGTAGAGTTTCCTCGCGAGTCGCAGGGATTCCTGCTGTGCGGTCGTCGGACCATGAGCATTCGTTGATGGATTGAAGCGTGCGTGCCACAGTCGCGCCGACACCGACATTGCCGGTAAGTCGTTGTACCTATCGCGTGCTTCGTTGTCGACGATATGATCGCGCTGCTCGCGGATGCGCTGCTGCAGCGAATGCGCGACCTCGTAGAGCAAACCGTCGGTCCGGGAGCGATTCAGCGTCGCTTTGACCGCATCGAGCTCCGTGATCACATCGTCGATCGCCATCACCGTACCCGTCGAGGCACGAATCAGTTCGTCGACCTGCGATTCGTAAACGACGCGCTGTTCCTGGGTGCTGCCCGGGAACACCGGATCGGGCCGGATCGAAACGACGTCGAACGCCTGTCGCTGTCCGAGGTCGACCAGCTCGCCGTTGATGCGTTTCTGCATCGTCACCGAGTACCGGCCGGGCACGACGAGCACGCCGACGCCTTCTTCCGTCTCTTCATCCTCCTCGACGGGCGCCCAGGGTTCGACGGGCGGGTAGCGGAGATCCCAGGCGACGCGGTTGAAACCGGCCGTCGCCGGTGCATCGACCTGATCGACGATCGCGCCGGCTGCATCGTACACGGTGAAGACGATCGCCGGTGCGTCCTCGCGGCTCTCGGCAATGACCTGGTCCCAGCCGATCGCGACGACGTCATCGTTGTTTTCTTCCTTCTCCTTCTCGACCTTGCGACGGGCATCCTTCGTACCGAGGATGTCCTCGGCCAGGTAGTAGGTGAAGGTCGCGCCGAACGCCGGGTTCGGCGCTGTCCAGAAGGAGTCGCCCTGGCTGGCCTTGCAGCCCGGCGTGCCGTCGCAACCGAGCGGGCTGCGCGGGACGTACCAGTCTGCTTTCCTGACCGGGAACAGCACCGAGCCGTTCTCCAGCATGTCCTCGGTGACGTCGCGCAGCGGCGTATAGTCGTCGAGGACGTAAAAGCTGCGACCGAAAGTGGCACCGACGAGATCGTTCTCTCGCGTCTGGATGACGAGGTCGCGGAACGACATGTTCGGGGAGCCGCCTTTCAGTTTGGTCCACGTGCCGCCGCCGTCAACCGTGAAGAACACGCCGAACTCAGAACCGACGAACAACAGCCCGGGCTTGACGTGATCCTGCACGACACGCCAGAGGATGTGGCGGTCCGGCAGATTGCCCGAGATGCTCCGCCAGCTGCGGCCACGATTCTCGCTCTTCAGGATGTAGGGTTTGAAGTCGCCGCTCTTGTGATCGTCGACGACGACGTAAACCGTGTCGGCGTCGTGCAGGTCGGCCTTGATATCGTTGACGAAGAAGCGGTCCGGAACGCCCGGTAACTTGTTGACCGCACGCCAGTTCTCGCCGCCGTCCTCCGTTACCTGGATGAGGCCGTCGTCGGTGCCGACATAGATCAGGCCCTCGACGAGCGGCGATTCGGACAGGTTGACGATCGTGTTGAACTGCGACATCGCCCACAGGTCGCGCGGCGCGTCGTAGCTCCACGTCCGGCCCATGATGGGCTGACGCACGCGGTTTTCGTTGCGGGTCAGGTCGCCGCTGATCGGCGTCCAGCTGTCGCCATGGTTGTCGCTCCTCCAGACACGCTGCGTGCCGAAGTACAGGGTCTTCGGATCGTGCGGGCTGATCAGGATCGGCGCGTCCCAGTTATACCGGTCGGGTGGCTCGCCTTCCCGGGCCTGAGGCTTGATATAGATCCGCTCGCCCGTTCGCCGGTCGAAACGCGTGAGGTTGCCCTGCTGCCACTGTGCGTAAACGATGTCGGGATTGGTCGGGTCGACGGCGGACTGGTGACCGTCGCCGAACATCGTGACGAACCAGTCGCTATTGCGGATACCGACGTGGTTGAAGGTCCGGGAAGGGCCGCCCTGGCTGTTGTTGTCCTGCGTGCCGCCATAGACATTGTAGAACGGCTCGTCGTAGTCGACTGCCACCTTGTAGTACTGCGTGATCGGAAGGTTGTTGACGAAGCGCCACGTCGTGCCGAGATCGAAGCTCTCGTAGACGCCGCCGTCGGTGCCGATCAACAGGTAGTTCCTGTCGTCCTCGCGAAACGCCAGCGCATGGTGATCGACGTGCTTCGAATCGTGGTCCAGCTCGATGAACGTATCGCCACCGTCCTTCGTCATGTGCAGCCTGACGTCCATCTGGTAGACGTGACCTTCGAAGTGGGGGCTTGCGAAGATCTCCTGGTAGTAGTGCGGGCCCGTTCCACTGGAGAGATAATCGTTCTTCTTCTCCCAGTTCTCGCCGGCATCGTCGGAGCGCCAGAAGCCGCCCGTGCGATTATCGAGCTCGATCGTCGCGTAGATGACGTCCGGATCTTGCGGGCTGATCGCGAGGCCCGTCTTGCCCATCATCTCTTCGGGCAGCCCGTTCGTCAGCTCGCGCCAGGTCTCTCCCCCGTCGACGGACTTGTGTATTCCGGTTCCGGGACCGCCATTGATGAGCACGGCGACGTTGCGCATGCGTTGCCAGGTAACGGCGTACATCACGTCGGGATTGCGCGGGTCCATGTGGACCTCGCTCACGCCCGTATACCGGTCGTCTTCGGCGGTGTTGCCGTGGCCGTCACCGAGTACCTTGCGCCAGCTCTCCCCGCCGTCGGTCGATTTGTAGAGTCCGCGCTCGCCGCCGCCGGACCAGAGCGGTCCCTGCACGGCGACGAAGATCGTCCGGGAGTCGCGCGGGTCGATGCGAATCATACCGATGCGCTCGGACTCCTTCAGTCCCATGTTCTCCCAGGTCTTGCCGCCATCGCGGCTGCGATAGATGCCGTCGCCGTAGGCAACGTGTCGGCCACTGACGTTCTCGCCCGTGCCGACCCAGACCGTGTTCGGATCGTTCGGGTCGAGCGTGATGCTACCAATCGAGTACGAGCCTTCGTTGTCGAAGACCGGCTCCCAGGTCGTGCCGGCGTTGACCGTCTTCCAGACGCCGCCGCTGCCCACGCCGACGTACCAGGTGCTCGGGTCGGTCGGGTCGATGACGATGTCGGAGATGCGGCCGGACATGAACGCCGGGCCGATGCTGCGAAACTCGAGGCCCTTGAACGTGGCCTCGTTGAAGCCGGGCGGCGTCTCCGTTTCGTCCTCCGCACGTGCCGTAACCAGCGCCAGTGACAACAACAGGATGAATGTGATGGTTCTCATGACGATCCCTCTAAGTATGATTCTTCTTCGGCCTCGGTCGGCTTCACGAACGGCTGATTGTCGCACACGGGCGCGACGACCTGCTCGTCAGGCATTGCCGTCGACCTCCGAATGCTTCGGCAACGATGGTTGAGCGCCCATGCGGGTCGTCGCGAGCGACGCGGCGGCGCAGGCGAATCGCAAGGCCTGCGCTGGCCGCTGGCCTTCGACCAGCGCGACCGTCAGCGCCGCCGTAAACGTATCGCCGGCCCCGGTGGCATCCACCGCGGCGACCTCAGGCGGCCGGGCCTCGGCAACAGTCTTGCCGTCGTGCTCGAGTGTAGCAACGCCGCTGCCGCGCGTGGTTGCAACGAGACCATGACAGGCCGCAAGCGTCGGCCCGTACCACGCCGCCTCGGTTTCGTTGACAACGATCAGATCGGCGCGCTGCAGGATCGCAACGTCGACCTCCATCGCGGGCGCCAGGTTGACGCAGAAAAAGCCGTCGTACCGCCGGGCCACGTCGGCGATCACGTCCGACGGCACTTCGAGCTGGCAGATCAGCGCGTCGGAGTCCGGTGTTGGTATGTCCCGTGCCCGCAATTCGCGATTGGCGCCGGGGGCGACGACAATCTGGTTCTCACCGCCGGGCGCGACCGCGATCAGGGCGGTGCCCGTGGCGGCGCCGGGCACCGCGAGGCATTGGTCGAGATCGACGCCGCCGCCGCGAAGCAGTGTGAGTGCCTCATTGGCGGACGCATCGTCGCCGACCCGCGCGACCAGGGACACGTTCGCGCCGAGACGCCGCGCCGCCAGGGCCTGGTTGGCGCCTTTGCCGCCCGGGAAGCGGTGCAGTTCCGCGCCCGTAATCGTCTCGCCGGGCGCGGGAAGGCGCGCGGCGTTGGCAACGACGTCGAGGTTGACGGACCCGATGACGGTGACGGTCGTCATCGTCAGCTTCCGAACCGCGCCAGCCGCTCGACGAGCAGCGCATAGAAGCCGTCCGCGTCGACTTCGCAGGTCCAGTCGACGTTGTGCGGACGATCGGTGACGTGCCAGAAGTCGACCGCCGTATGGCCCAAGGTCAGTTCGGACTCTTTTTCCACTGAGACATTGCAGCGTTTCGTCGCGAACAGGTCCGGTCGCAGCAGCCAGGCGATCGTACACGGATCGTGCAGCGGAGCGCCTTCGGAACCGTACTTCGCCGTATCGTGGCGATGAAAAAACCCGAGCATGCCCGCGGTCGCTTCGGCGACGTCGTTGCCGAGTTCGCGAATGCGTGCGACGCGCTCGCGCGTCGACAGTACCTGGTGCGTCACATCGAGACCCATCGCCGTGATCGGTCTGCCGCAGTCGTACACGATCCCGGCTGCGTGCGGATCGACGAGCACGTTGAACTCGGCCGATGGCGATCGATTGCCGCCTTCGCGCATGGCGCCGCCCATCGATACGATCCGCCGGATACCGCGCAATACACCGGGATCCCGGTCGATTGCGGCGGCGATGTTGGTCATCGGGCCCGTGGGGACCAGCGTGATGCTGTCCGGCTCGGCATTGACCAGCGTCTCGATGAGAAAGTCGACGGCATGGCGATCCTGCAGCGGCGTCTCGGGTTCGAAGACGTCGACGCCGTCGATACCGGTGTCGCCGTGAATGTACTCCGCGGTAACCGGCTCACGCACGAGCGGCCGGTCACAGCCGGCAAACACGGGCAATTCCTTGCGCGCGGCGATATCGCACATCATGCGCGCGTTGCGTTGCGTCAGCTCCAGCGGCACGTTGCCGGCGACGGTCGTGATGCCGATGATCTCGAGGTCTTCGGGCGATGCCATCGCCAGGAACAGGGCAACGGCATCGTCCTGTCCCGGGTCGCAGTCGATGATGACCGGACGCGCCGCCACGTCGTCAGAAAGTCAGCAGCAGACCGGCGAGCGCGGCACTCATCAGGTTGGACAGTGAGCCCGCGAGTACGGCTTTGAGGCCGAGCTGTCCGATCAGATCGCGTTTCTCCGGCACGAGCACGCCGAGGCCGCCCAGCAGGATCGCGATCGACGACAGGTTGGCAAAGCCGCACAGGGAGAACGTCGTGATCGCGACGGTGCGCGGACTCATGCCGGCGAGGTACTCGTTGAGGTTCGAAAACGCAACGAACTCGTTCAGGATGAGCTTCTCACCGAACAACGCGCCTGCCGCCTCGGCCTCGGCCCAGGGGATGCTGAGCAGGAACATGAGATAGCGGAATATCTTGCCGAGTATCAGCTGCAGCGTGACGCCCTCGAGGCCGAACAGGCTGCAGATACCGCCTACGACACCGTTGAACAATGCGATCAGCGCGACGAATGCGACGAGCATCGCACCGATGTTGGCAGCCAGGCGCAGTCCGTCGATCGTTCCCGACGCGGCGGCGAGAATGACGTTCTTGTGCTCGCTCTTTTCCATGACGAGCTTCTCGTGCTGGCTCGACCCGACGACCTGATCGTCGGGCATGATGATCTTGGCCATGAGCAAGCCGCCGGGCGCCGCCATGAACGCGGCCGCCAGCAGGTATTTGAGCTCGGCGCCCATCATGGCGTAGCCGGCGAGCACGGTGCCGGCGATCGACGCAAGGCCCGAGACCATCACCGCGAACATCTGCGCGTCGGTCAGGCTCTTGAGATAGGGCCGCACCGCGAGCGGCGCCTCGGTCTGGCCGACGAAGACGTTGGCAGCCGCATTCATCGACTCGACGGCACCGGTACCGATGACCTTGTGCAGGAATCCACCGACGATCCGGACGACCCATTCCATGATACGCAGGTAATAGAGCACGGACATCAACGCCGAGAAGAAGATGATGATCGGCAGGACGTTGATCGCGAAACTGAAACCGACGATGTCGGTGTTGGCCAGCGGACCGAAGACCATGTCGATACCGGCCCTGGAGAAGCCGATTACGGCCATGACGCCGTTGCTGAGCCACTCGATACCGGCACGGCCTTTGTCCCAGTAAAGCACGATCGTCGCAATGACGACCTGCAGCCCGAACGCGGCACCGACGATGCGCAGATTGACGGCCTTGCGATTGCTCGAGAACGCAAACGCGATCGCGAGGATGACGACGATGCCGGCAATGCCGATCAGGTTGGACATGGGTTTCCCGGAAGTTCTTGTTCTTGGCCGGGTAGTTTACCGCATTGGCAGGGTCTGACCGGTCAAAATCTCCGCGACGACCGGGCGTTCGGACGGCCGTTCCTCACTGCGCGTAACGGCGGCGAGGAGACGCCGCTCTGCCGTTTCGGCATCGGCATCGTTCGCTGCGTGTACGACGGCGAGCGGCCGGTCGCCGGCAAGCTCCGTGCCGATCGGCGCTATGTCACTGAAACCGACCGAGAGATCGAGCGGCTGACCGACCTCGCGCCGCCCGCCGCCGAGCTCGATGATCGCATTGCCGACCGCGCGCGTATTCACGGCGCAGACGAATCCTTCGGCGTACACCGGCCGCGTTACCGGAGCGCGGGCGAGGTGCGATGCCGCATCGTCGACGAAATCCGTCGGGCCGCCGAGTGCCGTCACCATGCGCGCAAACACCTCGGCCGCTTCACCGCTCGTCACGGCCTCGTCGCATCGGCGCATCGCCGCATCCCGATCCTGCTCGATGCCGCCGATCAGCAGCATCTCGGCGCACAATGCGATAACGACCTCGTCGAGCCGCGGTTCCCGGTGCTCATTGCGCAGGAATTTCACGGACTCGTCGATCTCGAGCGCGTTGCCGGCCGTACTGCCGAGGACCTCGTTCATATCGGTCAGCAGTGCGTGGGTCCTGAGCCCGGCCTCCGCCGCCGTGCCGATGATGCTCGTAGCGAGCTCGCGCCCGCGGTCCGGTGTTTCCATGAAGGCACCGGAGCCGACTTTCACGTCCATGACAAGGCAATCGAGACCGGCGGCAATCTTTTTGGCCAGGATCGATGCCGTGATCAGCGGCACCGACTCGACGGTGCCGGTGACGTCCCGAATCGCGTAGAAGCGCCGGTCGGCCGGCGCGAGGTCGGCGGTCTGCCCGATGATCGCGCAACCAACCTCCCCGACCGTTCTCCGAAACGACGCAAAATCCGGCGTCGCATTGTAGCCGGGGATCGCCTCGGCCTTGTCCGTCGTGCCGCCCGTGTGACCGAGGCCGCGGCCCGAGATCATCGGCACGTAACAGCCGCACGCCGCAACGATCGGGGCAAGCAGGAAGCTGACCTTGTCGCCGACCCCGCCTGTCGAATGCTTGTCGACAACCGGTCCGTCGAGTCCCGCGTCGCTCCAGTCGAGGACGGTTCCGGATTTCGCCATTGCGAGCGTCAGGGTGGCCGCTTCTTCGAAACTCATCGAGTTCAGGAACACGGCCATCGCGAGCGCCGAGACCTGTTCGGCCGGCAGGCTTTCGTCGGCGAGGCCGGCAACGAAGAACGCGATCTGCTCGTGAGTGAGCTCGCCGCCGTCGCGCTTGGTGCGAATGACGTCCGTGAACAACATCGTCTCAGCCGAATCCTCTCAGGGGTAAATCCGGGCCGCGTTGCAGCCAGTTCTCCTCCGGGTAATGGCAGGCTGCGTCAATGATGTGCAGCGTGTACGCGTGCCGCGACTTCGACGAACGATTCGCCGCGCTCAGATGCGGCGCACGCCCATCGAATACCACCAGTGTCCCCGCCCCGACCTCGGCGGCGATCTTGCGATCTTCCGGCCACGGAGTCTCGTCGAGCGTCTCCGTCACGAGCTTGCCATCGGGCCTGCGGTAGTTGCGCTTCTTGAGCGCCGTCTTGTGTGCGCCCGGAATGAACTGCATGCAGCCGTTTTCGAGTGTCGCGTCCTCGAGCGCGAACCAGAAGCCGACACAGGACTCAGGCTCCGTGTAGAGGTACGTCGAGTCCTGGTGGCACACGACCTCGCTGCCGATGTGCGCCGGCTTGAAGATGTACATCGACTGCAGGATCTTCGGATCGTCGAAACCGAGGCGACGCGCGATTTCGGCAAGCTCGGGCGTCCGCGAAAACGCGTCGAAAATGGGGTCGAGATCGTGCATCGCGTGTCCCATCTTGTTCAGGCAGTGCTCCTTGGCCAGGCGCAACCCGCCGCGCTCGTCGAACGCGTCGCTTTCGAGAAAGAAACGGATCTTGTCGCCGGATTCGATGAAGTAGTCGTCGTCGAGCTGTTCCTGATCCGTCGTCGAAAACACGCTGCGAACCGTGAACGGATCGAACGTGTCGATCAGTTCGAGGGCCCTCGCCCGCAGGTCGTTGCAGGCGTCGACGGACACGAAGTCGCGCAGGACCAGCACGCCGGCCGCTCGATAAGCAGTCAGCATGTCGGCCGTCAGCCGCCCTCCGGGTGGCGCATCGAAGGACGGGATTGCAGCAAGAACGAGATCTTCTGTCATCACGGGCCCTCACCCTAGAGCATCGATTTGAGCCAAACAAGCGCGGCGACCTGCTGTGATCTCACCGAGCCGAAAGAGCGCTATGCCAATGCCTGCCCGGGAGGCGCTGACGGCGATGCTACAATGGCCGCAGAGAGGTCACGATGAATAGAATAACTTACTGTTTTATAAGCTTTTTTATCGCTATCGCGGTTGCTGCGTGCGGCACCGGCGAGACGCCTGCCGGACCCTCCTCACCTGCGAGCGACGACCGCATCGACCTGATCGTCAAAGGTTCACACATCGTAACGATGGATGCCGCGGACACGGTCATCGAGAACGGTGCAATTGCCATTGACCAGGGCATCATCCTGGCGGTCGGGACGGCCGACGAAATCGCGGCGGAGTACTCGGCGGCCGAGACGCTCGATGGCGAGCGGCGCATCGTGATGCCGGGAATCGTCAACGGCCATTCGCACGCCGCGATGACATTGTTGCGGGGCGTGGCTGACGATCTC
>JANQGP010000167.1 GCA_028277265.1 Woeseiaceae bacterium
GCCTCTCCCGCATTTCCGGCAAAGGCCTTCTCGACGACGACGTGCTTGCCGTGTTGCAGGGCCTTCCTCGCATATTCGTAGTGCGTCGCCGTTGGTGTATTGACGATGACGAGATCCACCTCCGGGTCGTCGAGCAGTGCCTCCAGCGAGTCGTAACTCAGTGCTTGCGGGTACCTGTCTCCAATGGTCTTCTTCGACCGTTCCCAGCTACCGCGAAGAACGAACCCCGGATGGCGATCGATGAACGGCGCATGAAACAGGCGGCCGGACATGCCGAAAGAGAGCAGTGCTGTGTGAATCGGAGGCATTACGGTCCCGAACAGGCTTGTAAGTTACATTACAATCGAGACCGATTGAAGTACAGTGTGCAAGAAAAGTTTCAGTTAAAGCTCAAGAGATCGGAGAGGAATGTGATGGGTGATCGACGTATGAACAGACGTACGTTTGTCGGTTTGCTTGCCGCGGCCACGCAGGTGACGGCCTGTGCCGGCGTTCCCGGGACCAGGGACCCGTTTGCGGAAGCGGACCGGATCGTCGCGGGGATTCGTCGCACCGGTTTCCCGGCGCGAACGGAGGTCGTCGACCCGTCGCGGCGTGACCGGGATGCCCGGCCGGCCGTTCAGGCGGCGATCGACAGAATCCACGAGGATGGCGGAGGGACGGTCGTACTGGGCGCAGGGATGTGGCTATCCGACGGCCCGGTGCGCCTGAAATCGAACGTCAGGCTGCACCTCGAAGAGGGAGCGCATCTGCAGTTTCTGCCCAACGCCGACAGTTACCTTCCGCCGGTACTGACGCGCTGGGAGGGGACCGAGGTCTATACCTATTCGCCGATGGTATTCGCCGACGGCGAGGAGAACATCGCCATAACGGGCCCCGGCAGAATCGACGGCCAGGGAAAGGCGCACTGGCTTCCATGGCGCGAAACCCAGGGACCGATCAAGAAGATACTGCGCGACATGGGACGCGACGGTGTTCCGGTCGAAGAACGGGTATTCGTCGGCGAGCGGCGTCTGCGACCCTACTTCGTGCAGTTCCGCGACTGTCGCCGCGTACTCGTGGACGGCCCGACGTTTGTCGACTCGCCGTTCTGGATCATCCATCCGCTCTATTGCGAAGACGTGATCGTCAGGAACATCACGTGTATCAGCCATCACATCAACAGCGATGGCGTCGACCCGGACAGTTCCCGCGGCGTATTGATCGAAAACTGCGATTTCGACATCGGCGACGACGGCGTGGCGATCAAGTCGGGGCGCGACCAGGACGGGTGGCGTGTCGGCAGACCGAGTGAAGACATCGTCATTCGCAATTGCCGGTACAGCGGCTCGACGGGCGGAGGGGTCGCGATCGGCAGCGAGATGTCGGGCGGGGTGCGAAACGTCTACATCGAGGATTACGAGTTACCCAAAGCCAATCACACGCTGTACTTCAAGGCGAATCTTGATCGTGGCGGCCTGATCGAGGATATCTTCATCCGCGGGATTCGTGGTGGAGAAGTAAAGTCCGTACTGGTCTTCAGCAACGCCTACCACTCCTACCGCGGCGGCACCTATCCTCCCTTGTTCCAGAACGTGATTGTCGAGGATGTGAGGATCGATGAGGCAGAGATCGGTATTTCCATTCAAGGACATCCGGATGCGCCCGTGCGCAATATCACGGTGCGGGACATGGTGATGGGCAGCGCGGAGCACCCGCTCAAGGTCACCGAGGCGGAAGGTGTCGTGCTTGACAACGTGCGCGCCGGTGGACGACGGATTACGCTCGCGGACGCCGTGCCCGTCGACGCCAAGCTGGTCGGTCACTAAGTCGCCCGGGCGCGGTGCCCGTCAGCGCACCGGGGGTGTCAGGACGAATCGCCGCCGGCGGCAGGTGAAGACTCGCGAATGCGTTGCGCGAGGGCGCGCAATTCCGGCGTCGTCAGGAAGATGTCGTAAACGGACGCGACGGCTTCGCGAAACGGAGTCTTGTCGACGGTTTCGATGACCTCGACACCGTGGGCGAGGATCTTCTCCCGCGAGCGGCTGACTCGCGCGTCCCAGAGTTCGCGCATGTAAGGCACCGACGCACGAGCGGCCTCGCGTACGATGGCCTGGTCCGCGGCGCTCAGCTTGTCCCAGCGCCGTTTGGACATCACGAGCACCTCCGGCGCCATCGAATGCTCGGTTCGCGTATAAAAACCGGCAACCTCGAAATGGCGGGTGGACTCGTACGAGGGCCAGTTGTTTTCGCTTCCATCGATCGTGCCGAGGACCAGCGATTCGTACACTTCGCCAAAGCGCATGGGCGTCGGGTTCGCGCCGAGCGCAGCGACCATTTCCACGAACAACTCGGAGTTCATGACGCGGATTTTCATGCCGTCGAGGTCGGCCGGACTGCGAACCGGTCTTACGACATTGTAGAAGCTGCGCGCACCCGAATCGTAATAGGCCAGACCGACGAGGCCGTGCGGCTCGAGTGCCGCCAGGATGTCGTCGCCAATCGGGCCGTCGACCACACTGCGCATGTGGTCGACCGAATCGAAGATGAACGGCATGCCGAGAACCAGGGTCTCGGGGACGATGGAGTTCAGTGGCGACATGTTGACGCGGTTGATGTCGATGCCGCCGAAAATCGTGATCTCGAGACTGTCCTTCTCCTCCCCGAGCTGGCCACCCGAATAGATCTTCATGCTCAACCTGCCGCCGGTCGCTTCCTCGAGGTAGTCGCTCATGTACTTGAGGGCGCGCACTGTCGGGTAGTCCGGGGGATGAACGTCGGTCGTGCGAAACTCGGTGGTCTCGGCCGCGGCGAGACTCGAAATCGAAAGGAGAAGCAAAGCCGGAAGAAGCCGCATTACGAGTTCTCACGTCGAGTCGGATGGACCGGTCGTGTCGGGTATCGAGCCGGACTCATGGGCGAGGCATCACCCGCGAGAACCTCTCGCGCTGTTCCTCGATCTCCTTGCGGGCACGTTGCATCGCTTCGACCTCCGTTGCGTTGAGCAACCCGTCGATGACGCCGCTGAGATGTTCATGCATCGCCCGGCGAGCGCTGTTCGGATCGCCGGTCGCGATCGCGTCGACGATCTTCGTGTGATCGTCGACGACGGGCTTGATCCCTTTCTCGCGGACCTTGGTCATCAGGCGAATGCAGAGCGGCGAGTGGTAGCGCACGTCCCAGAGGTACGCGAGCGCACCGACAACCGCGCTGTTGTTCGTGATACGTGCAATGGCGAGATGAAATTCGCGATCGGCCAGTTCACCCGAGATGCCCGCGCGGTTTTCGTGGAGCATGTCGTCGACGATTGCACGCAGCGCGACGATGTCGTCGTCGTTTGCGTGCTGCGCGGCCAGCGCCGCGATCTCGCACTCGAACAGAATGCGTGCCTCGATCAGTTCGAACGGGCCGATATCGAGTTCGGCCATCTGCCCGGCAGCCGCCTGATCGCTCTGAACATAGACGCCTGAGCCCTTGCGCACATCGACGATACCGACGATCTCGAGTGCGATCATGGCCTCGCGAATGGTGGGTCGGCTTACATTGAAGCGTTGCGCAAGGTCACGCTCGGCCGGAAGCCGCTGGCCCGTCACGAACTTCCCCGCGCGAATTTCCTTGGCCAGCGCGTCCGCGACACTTTGGTAGAGACGTGTTGGCTTTTTTCTTGCGGGCATTGAGGACCTGTCGAAATCTCGTGCCGAACCCCGGGCAGGCACAAATCTGTCAGGCCAGTGTACCACAGGCATGATCCGGGTAGACGCCGGATTCCACCGCATCAGACCGTGCCTATCATCGTCTCGGCCGAGCCGAATCCGCCGCGGGTCGCCTGTATGACCTCCACGGCAGCGATGCAGAGAATTGGCAAGGCCAGTTGCCGGTCTCTCGTCGACGCGCTGCATTCAGCGGCTTTCGATACCCTGTTTCTCGCGTTCGGCCTGCCGCTTCTCGGCCGCCGCTTTCTGACGTTGCTGGAGCGCGCGATGGTGCTTGATGTTGATGTCGAGATCGCCCGATTTCCACAGCCACAGGCGCACGGTGCCGTCCTCGTGCGCGGACACCAGCGACGCACCGTTCGGCGCAAACTCGAGGTATTCCGTTCGTCCGGCCGGCGGCGACAGGTGCGCAACCGGGATGTTCTGCATGCCGAGGTCGACGGTACGAACGACACGGATGTGTTCGTCGTGCCCGGCAGCGAGCAGGTAGTTGCCGTCATTGGTCCAGGAAACTGCCTCGACCTTGTAGCCGGTGTGATTGAAGCGCGAGACCAATTCGCCGGATTCGATGGCCCAGACCGACACGAAGCCGCCCACCTGGCCGGTTGCGACGAGTCCCTTGTCGTCGGCGATACGCACGGAGATGGCCGCGAGGCCGGGAGCGCCTTCGAGTGTGCGGACGATGGAAAAGTCGTCCGTCCTGAGCAACCAGACGTGGTTCGGATGGCCGGCCAGCGCCATCAGCTCGCCATCCCGGGTGAACGTCACCGAGTTGACCGTGCCGCGCACGTCGATGGACCGCAGCAGCTTCATGTCGGGGAACGACCAGCCCTGGACGGCACCGCCTTCCTTTCCGGTAACGAGCATTGTGCCGTCCGGCGTAAACGCCATACCATCGACGGCAGCATCGAGCGGTATCGAGTCGAGCAATTCACCGCCGGCGACGTCCCACAGCTTGAGCGTTTCGTCTTCGCCGGCGGAGACGACGTACTTGCCGTCGGGCGAGAAGCCGGCACGTTCGATCTCGTCGTCGAGTTCGTGGCGCCACATCACGGTGCCGTCGATCGTGCGCCACACGACCAGCGAGTTGTCGTACTTGCCGCCCGAGACAATGAGCCGGCCGTCCGGGCTGAATTCGGCGGACTCGACCGCACCGACCTCGCCATGGACGTCGCCGAGTCGCGTCCACAGGGGCTGCAGAAACGGTGAGGCATACGGGTTGAATTCGACAGCGGGGATATCGTCGTCCGCGGACGCGTAACCGGCTGCCAGGAGGGCGATGCAGATGATCGTTCGGGTCTTGATGGTCATTTTGTGTTACTTCTCGTCGTACGGGTGTAAGATTTGCAACGCAGTTAATCATAACGGCCAAATATGTTTCAATTTTTTCAGGTGCGCGCGAGGGAAACCGGAACAGCGCGATCCGACGTCGGGACAGGTTTCAGAAACTAAAGAGCCGGCGTGCGTGGCAAGGTATAAAGGAGCACCCCGGACTTTGTGAGCAATGATGCCGAAAGAGAAGCCCGAGTCGGACAGGATCATCCGCATCGAAAACGTGCAACGACGCTATGTCATGGGAACGACGTTCGTCGACGCATTGCGCGGCATCGATCTCACCGTCACGCGCAACGACTATCTTGCGATCATGGGGGCGTCCGGATCCGGCAAGTCCACGCTGATGAACATCATCGGATGCCTCGATTCCGCGACGGACGGTGAGTACTGGTTGAACGGGCAGCGCGTCGCGGACCTCAGCGAAAACCGCCTCGCCCGGATTCGAAACCGCGAGATCGGTTTCGTATTCCAGACCTTCAATCTTCTACCGCGACTGAACGCGATCGCCAACGTCGAGGTGCCGCTGGTCTACGCCGGAGTGCGCAAGAAGGAACGTGACGCGCGGGCGATGCACGCGCTTGAAACGGTCGGCCTCGCGGATCGCGTGGCGCACAGGCCCTCGGAGATGTCGGGCGGGCAACGCCAGCGCGTGGCCATTGCCAGGGCGCTGGTCACCGAGCCCAGTATCCTGCTGGCTGACGAGCCGACCGGAAACCTCGATTCCAGAACCGGAGAGGAAATCATGACGCTGTTCGATCGACTTCAGTCAGCGGGAAACACGCTGATTCTCGTGACGCACGAAGAACACGTGGCGGCTCACGCTCGCCGGCGGGTGCGGCTTCGGGACGGACAAATCGTCAGTGATTCAGTGTGATGCGTAGCGGTCTTCTTCTTGCGTTCTCCGTCCTCGCGATCGCGTGCAGTGAACCGGTGGCCGAGCTCAGGGTTTACGATACCGCCCTGGTCGAGCCGGGCACGATCGAGGTAAGCGTCAGTTCGTCCGGCGTCGTCGAAACGCTCGCGACGGTAGAGGTCAAGTCCAAGGCGTCGGGCGAGGTACTCGGCTTGTTCGTCGAGACCGGCGAATTCGTCGAGCAGGACACGCTCATGGTCAGTATCGACCCGCGCACGGCACGCAATCAGCTGGCGCGTTCCGAAGCCGAACTCAAGGCGGCGAACTCGCGTCGCAAGATCGCCCAGACGCAGATGGAACGCGCCCGGTCCCTCGTGGCCAACGGCACACTGACACAGACGGATCTGGAGCAAGCGGAACTCGACCTGGCTACAGCCGAGTCACTGGTCGTCTCGGCGCGGGTCGCGGTTGAAAACGCGCGCATCGCGGTCGACGACACCGAGATTCGAGCCCCGGTATCCGGGACGATCATCGTACGCACGGTCGAGGTGGGGCAGGTGATCTCGTCGCCGACGCAGAACGTCGCCGGAGGCACCGTGCTGATGCAGATGGCCGACCTTGCGGCCGTGCAGATCAGGATGCTCGTCGATGAGACCGACATCGGCAAGATCCGGGCCGGTCTGCCCGCGAGCGTCAGCGTTGCCGCTTACCCGAACCAGCCGTTCCCCGGCGAGGTGGTCAAGATCGAGCCGCAGGCCGTCATCGAGCAGAACGTGACGATGTTCGCCGTGCTCGTCTCCATCCGGAATCCGGACGGCCTCCTGTTGCCCGGCATGAATGCCGAAGTCGACATCATGATCGCGCGCCGTGAAGACGTGTCTGCCGTGCCTGTCGTCGCACTGAGAACTCACCGGGATATCCGGTCGACGGCCGGCATCCTCGGTATTCCCGAGAAAGAGCTGCGCGACCGGCTTGCCCGATCCGATCGGGCGGACGAGGAGGGCCGCCCGCAGCGAAGGTCCGAGGACCGTCGTTTCGGGGGCAACTTCTGGGTCGTCGTCGACAATGGCGGTGAACACGAAGTACGCAGGATTCGATCCGGCATTACCGATCTCGATCTCGTCGAGGTCGTCGATGGCCTCGAACTCGGTGAAACGGTGCTTATCCTGCCGAGTTCGCATCTGGTCGAAACCCAGCAGGACCTTCAGCGCTTCATCAACCGGCGCGTTGCGGGCGTGCCCGGAATCGGTCGCTAGGCCATGCTGATCGGCGAGACTTTCCGTATTGCGCTGGCATCGATCCGCAGCAACCTGTTTCGTTCGGCACTGACGATGCTCGGCATCGTGATCGGCATCGCCGCCGTGATTACGATGGTCGCGCTGGGAACGGGAGCGCAAAGGGCCATCGACGAACAGATGGCGGCACTGGGCGGGGACATTCTCGCCGTGCAGTCGTCGTTTCGCTTCGTGCGGGGCATCGCCCGTGACCAGCAGACGCTGACGACCGACGATGCCGCGGCCCTCGCGACCGACACCACGCATATCGAGGCCGTGGTTCCCGAAATCAGCAACCGGCACCAGGTGAAATACGGTAGCCGCAACGTCAGTGTTCAGATCATCGGCACGACGCCCAACCATATCGCCGTACACAACTTCCGTATCGGCAGCGGCCGCATGTTCAACGCGGGCGATGACTCCGCGCGCAAGCGTGTGGCCGTCCTCGGCGCCGAAGTGCCCGCACTGCTCGAGGCGAGTCCTGAAGCACTGCTTGGCCGCACGATCCAGATTCGATCGATCGCATTTACGGTCATTGGCATCCTCGAGCCGCGCGGGTCGTCCGGCTGGCGCAATCCCGATGATGACATCTGGATTCCCTTGAGCACTGCGCAATTCCGCGTGACGGGCGACGAATTCGTCGAAACGATCAGCGTCAAGGTCGCGCCGGAGTCGACGCCCGAGCTGGCCATGCTCGAGATCGAACGCGTGCTGCGACGCGAGCACGGCATCCTGCCGGGCAAGGACAACGACTTTGCCATCATGAACCGCAAGCAGTTCGCCGAATCGCGCCAGGAGGCGACCGAAGTGTTCACGTTCCTGCTGGCGGGTATTGCCGGTGTCAGTCTCGTCGTCGGCGGCATAGGCATCATGAACATCATGCTCGTCACCGTGACCGAACGAACACGTGAGATCGGCATACGCAAGGCACTCGGCGCGACACGCGGCAACATCCTGTTGCAGTTCCTCGTGGAGGCCACGACGCTCTGTGTCCTCGGCGGCGTGCTGGGACTGGCGACAGGGGCCGGTGCCGCTACGTTGCTGAGTCGTTTCGCCGGCTGGCAGACCGTGGTGACGAGCGAATCGATACTGCTCGCGTTCGGCTTTGCCGCCGTCGTCGGGATTGCGTTCGGTATCTGGCCGGCGCGGCGAGCCGCCGACCTGGATCCAATTGATGCGCTGCGTTACGAGTAAGGGGCGGCTGCCGCATCCAGCCTATACGTTGCCACCTGTCCAACTGTAACGTATATTACAAACGAACCCAATCTGTCGTCCAATGAACAATTAATCACAGCCCGGACAGCGGGTTGTAAGGAGCAACGGATGCCACTCGTCAGCCTCGGTCCCGTGCTTGCCGAAGCCCGGGACAAAGCCTATGCGGTCCCCGCATTCAACCCGGTCGACTACGCCACGATGAAGGCGATGGTCGTTGCCGCGGAAGAAGCCAATTCTCCCGTCATCATCCAGACATCGGCGAAGACGATTCGCTACTACAGCCACGAGGCCCTGGCAGGCTGGATGAAGGAAATTGCCGGCGATTCGCCGATTCCGATCGTGCTGCACCTCGATCACGGCAAGGACCTCGATATGATCAGGAAGTGCATCGACACGGGCTGGACCTCCGTCATGATCGATGCCTCGGACCTGCCGTTCGAGGAGAACCTCGAACGTTCCCGGAAAGTCGTCGACTGGGCGACCGCGGCCGGCG
>JANQGP010000173.1 GCA_028277265.1 Woeseiaceae bacterium
CGGCAGCAACGGGCACGACGACACGACGCCGGCCGGCAGCAACGCATTGACAGGCATTATGTCGCGTAACTCCCATAGTCGCTGCCATACGAGCGCGGCTTGTTGCGGAGAGACCTCCCTGTCCGAATCCACAGCGAAGAACATGCCCTCGATTCTGCGGTCTTGGCAGCGCTGCCATATGGCACCAAATTGGGGCAATTCATCGACATAGGCAAAGCTGGCACCGGCCGCCCGCCGGGTGTACCTTTCACGTTTTCGATACAGGGCAGCGGTGTGCCACTTCGGCACGAGAACTTCCGCGGCTAGCAGCCCTCGAACAACGACATGGTTACCCGGATAGACAAGACACTGCGCCGCCAGGACATCTTCTTCGAGGAGAAAGACCAGGCGCTGCGCGATGACGTACGAACGCTCGGCGCGATGGTCGGCGACCTGATTCGCGAACAGAACGGCGAAGAGCTGTTCGAGATGGTCGAGAATGCGCGGCTCCGCGCCATCCGCCGCCGCGAAGACAACGAGATGGCCGGCGAAGAGCTCGACACGCTCATCGACGGGCTGGACCCGAAGGTGGCCGCGCAGCTGATCCGCGGCTTCACGACCTATTTCCAGATGGTCAACACGGCGGAAAAGGTCCACCGTATTCGCCGTCGCCGCGACTACCTGCGCGACGTCGCGGCATACCAGCCGGGCGGACTCGAAGACACGCTGCAGAAACTCAAGGCGTCCGGCATGACGATAGAGCAGCTGCAGGCGTTGCTCGATTCGTTGTCGATCGAACCCGTTTTCACGGCGCACCCGACCGAATCGACGCGCCGTACGATGCTTCGCAAGGAACAGAAGATCGTCAAGCATCTCGTCGACTTGCTGAACCCGACGATGACGCCACAGGAAACCAACGTAGCCCTGCAGAACATACGCCTGCTCGCGACGACGGGCTGGCAGACCGCCGAGCACCCTTCGGAGCGCATGACCGTCGCGGACGAACTCGAGCACGTCTTGTTCTTCATTACCGACGTGCTGTACCGCGCGATGCCACCGTTCTATGAAGACATCCGCGACGCTGTCGACCGCATCTATGGCGAGGAGGCCAAGGCGCTCGAGATTCCGAACCTCGTGCACTTCGCATCCTGGGTCGGCGGCGACATGGACGGCAACCCGAACGTCAATGCCAAGACGATCCGAGCCACGCTCGCGCGGCAGCGCGCACTGATCCTCGACCTCTATTACAAGGAATGCGCCGCGCTGGCCGAGAAGCTCAGTCAGTCGAGCGACTCGGCGACCTTCGGCGAGGGCATGCTCGAAAAGATCGAGGAATACCGCGGCATCTTCCCGAACGCCTATCACGCCGTGCCGGCGCGCCATCGGGACATGCCGTACCGCGTATTCCTGCGCCTCGTGCAGCAGCGTCTGCAGTCGACCTACGACGACGACATTTATCCCTACGAGCACGTCAAGTACCTCATCGCCGACATCGAGCTCATTGCCGAAAGCCTTGCGTTCAACAAGGGCCGCCACGCCGGCCTGTTCGCGGTCAAGCGGTTGCTCCGCCGCATTCGCACGTTCGGCTTTCACATGGTGACGCTCGACGTCCGCCAGGACGCCGAAGTACACCGCAAGGTCGTTGGCGAGTGTCTCGGCGAAGAAGACTGGATGGAGATGCCGGCCAAAGAGCGGACCCGGCGCATCATCGAGGCGATCGAGTCGCGCGAAGGCGCGCCGATGACGCTGAGCACGCAGGCACGCAAGACCATCGCCGTATTCCAGGCCATCGCGTTCTGCCGCCGCAAGTACGGCAAGCGCGCAATCGGGCCGTTCATCGTAAGCATGACGCAGGGCGCGGACGACATCCTGTCGGTACTGCTGCTCGCGCAATGGGGCGAGCTGCACAACCGCAAGGGCGACGTACCGCTCGATGTCGCGCCGTTGCTCGAAACGGTCGACGACCTGCATGCGGGCCCCGAGATTCTCGACGCGCTGCTGGACTCCGAGCTGTATCGCAAACACCTTCACCAGCGCGGCGACCGCCAGACGATCATGATCGGTTACTCGGACAGCAACAAGGACGGCGGCCTCGCCTCCTCGCGCTGGGCGATCCAGAACGCGCAGGAGCATCTCGTTACCGCCGTCGGCAGCGAAGACATCGAGCTGACGCTGTTCCATGGCCGCGGCGGCACGATCAGCCGCGGCGGCAGCAAGACGCACGTCGCGGTACTCGGCGCGCCGCCCGGTACGGTCAACGGCCGGCTGCGCGTTACCGAGCAAGGCGAGATCATCAACGAAAAATACGGCCTGCGCGGCATCGCGCTGCGCACGCTCGAACAGACGACGGGTTCGGTCGCTCTCGCGACCGCCATGCCGACGCATCGCGGCAACGACATGCCCGACTGGCACGAAATGATGGACCTGATCGCGGACGCGAGCCGCAAGGCTTATCGCAAACTCATCTACGACACGCCGGAGTTCTACCAGTACTTCCGCACGGCCACGCCGATCGACGTGATCGAGCGCATGCGCATCGGCTCGCGGCCGTCGTCGCGGCGTTCGATGGCCGGCATCCAGGATCTGCGCGCCATTCCGTGGGTGTTCTCGTGGACACAGTCCCGCTTCATCCTGCCGGGCTGGTACGGCCTCGGCACGGGGCTGAAGAAAGCGGTCGACGAGTTCGGCACGGCGCAGTTCGGTGAGATGTTCCGCGAGTGGTTCTTCCTGCGCTCGCTGATCGCCGACGCCGAAATGGTCATCGCGAAGTCGGATCTCGGCATCGCCGAACTCTACTCGAGGTTGTCCGGCGACCTGCACGAGAAGTTCTTCCCGACGATTCTCGGCGAGTTCGAGCTGACGCGCGACATCATCCTCGAGTACACGGAGCACGAGTCGATTCTCGAAGGCGACTTCACACTGCAGCGCGCGATCGCATTGCGCAACCCATACGTCGATCCGATCAGTTTCATGCAGGTCGACCTGCTGAAACGCTGGCGTGCTTCCGGTCACGAGGACGACGAAGTGTTCGATGCATTGCTGGCGACCGTCAACGGCATTGCACAGGGGCTGCAGAATACCGGTTAGAGAGGTGGGTATTGCATGACGACGTTCCGGCTCTATGGTGAACCCGGGTGGGGCTCCGTCATCGTCGAGACGCAGCTCGAGTGGTACGGCCTCGACTTCGAGTTTCAGCGCGTCGGCAACCTGTTCGAATCGGCCGGGGCCCGCGAGAAACTCGAGACCGTCAATCCGCTGGCGCAGATTCCGACGCTGGAAATGCCGGGCGGCAAGATAATGACCGAGAGCGCGGCAATTACATTGCTGCTCGCGGAAATGACGGGCGACGATTCGCTGGTCCCTGTGCCCGGCGACGCAGCGCGCGCCGCTTTCCTGCGCTGGCTCGTATTCGTCGTCGCGAACGTCTATCCCACGTACACCTACGCTGACGACCCGGCTCGTTTCGTACCCGTCGATTCCGCGCGGAAGCCGTTCGAAGACACCGTCCTTGCCTACGCCCGCAAGCTTTACAAACAGCTCGAAGACGTCGCCGGCGTGCCGTGGTTTCTCGGCGAGCGCTTCTCGGCGCTCGACATCTACGTCTGCGCGATGAGCCGGTGGCGGCCGAAGCGGCCGTGGTTCGCCGAGCACGCACCGAAGCTGCATGCGATTGCCGAGGCCACGCAGGATCTCGAAAAACTGCGCGCCGTCTGGGCACGGAACACGCTCACGGGGTAGCGCGCATCACTCCTCGACCCAGGACGTGAACTCGTCGAGTGACTTGCGCCGGATGTCCGGCACCCGCGCGTCGTTCGCCGGGTAGCCCACCACGAGCAACAGGAACGGCCGTTCGCTCTTCGGGCGGCCCAGTATCTCGTTCAGGAACTTCATCGGGCTCGGCGTGTGCGTGAGCGTGGCGAGACCGGCGCGGTGCAGCGCGGTGATCAGCATACCCGTCGCGAGGCCGGTCGATTCGGTCGGGTAGTAGTGCTTGACCTTGCGTCCGTCGGGCAACTCGCCGTATTTCTGCAGGAACACGGCAATCAGGTAGGGCGCGGTCTCGAGAAAAGGCTTGTGCTCATCGGTGCCGAGCGGCGCCAGCGCGGCCAGCCATTCGTCCGAGGCGCGGTGCTCGTAGAATTCCCGTTCCTCGACTTCGGCCGCCTCGCGTATCTTCTTTTTCGCCTCGGGCCCGCTGACGACGACGAAATGCCAGGGCTGCAGGTTGGCCCCGCTCGGTGCGGTGTTGGCGGCCTTCAGGGCCGTCTCGATGATGTCGCGCGGTACCGGGCGATCCGAGAATTCGCGGACGGTACGGCGACGGTCGATGTCCTCGTAGAATTCCTCGAGCCGCGCACGCATCTCGTCGATCGGGTACTCGCGATAGCGGTCGAGTGGAATGGTCGGATGGTCGCTCACTTCAGTCCCCGTTGGCGCCGAGATCCAGCACGATGCTCCATTCTTCCATCTCGTTCTCGGAGGTCGCGAATCCGCGTATCGAGATGCCGGCTTCGTGAACGGATTCCGGCCGCCCCGTGATCAATGGGTGCCATTCCGGCAGGTCTTTTCCCCTCGCAAGTCTGCGGTAGGCGCAGCTTGCGGGCAACCACTGGAATGCATCCGGCTGATCGGCGACGAGCACCAGGCACTCGACCACTTCTTTCGCGCGGTTCGCATAGTCGGTGCAGCGGCACGTCTCCATATCGAGCAGCCTGCATGCGATGTCCGTGTAGAAGGTCTCACCCGTGTCCTCATCCTCGACCTTGTGCAGGCAGCACAGTGCGCAGCCGTCACAGAGCGACTCCCACTCCTCGCGATTCATCTCCGCAAGCGATTTGCGTTTCCAGAAGGGTTCGGTCATCTTGCCGTACTTTGCGTCAGCCGGGATCGAATATCCAGATGAAAGCCGTATTGCTAGACTGGGCATCCATGGGCCCGGGCCTCGATATCGGTGAGATGCGAGCGCTGCTGCCGGACCTGACGCTGTACGACGAAACCGAACCCGGCGAGGTGGCGGAGCGCATCGCCGACGCGGACGTCGTGCTCGGCAACAAGGTGTTGCTGCGTGGCACGATCATGGATCGTGCCACGAACCTGAAGTTCATCGGGCTGACCGCGACGGGAGTCGACAACGTCGACATCGGGGCGGCGCGGGAACGCGGTATCGCCGTGTGCAACATTCGCGCGTACTGCACGGAGTCGGTCGCCGAGCACGTATTCGGTTGCCTGCTGAATCTCGCGCACAGCCTCGACCGTTATGCGGCGGATGTCCGTGCCGGGAGCTGGCAGGATGCCGACAGCTTCTGCTTCCTGGAGCACCCGATCAGCGAGCTGTCGGAGATGACGCTCGGCATCGTCGGCTTCGGAGAACTCGGCAAAGGCGTTGCCCGCATCGCCCGGGCGTTCGGGATGGACGTCATCGTCGCGGCGCGGCCGGGTACTGACGACGTTCCCCGTGACCGCGTGTCGTTCGACGAGCTGCTCGAGCGCAGCGACGCGATCTCGTTGCATTGTCCGCTGAACGATGCGACGCGTGGGCTTTTCGGAGCCGATCAGTTTCGACGTATGAGGACCACGGCAATCCTGATCAACACGGCGCGCGGTGGGTTGATCGACTCGCAGGCGCTGGTCGACGCACTTGCCGGTGGCGAGGTCCGGGCGGCTGCGATCGACGTGTTGCCGCATGAGCCGCCCGTCGACGGCGATCCGCTACTCGACTACAACGGCGATAACCTGATCGTTACGCCGCACGTCGCCTGGGGCTCGCTGCGCGCCCGGCAGAACGCCATCGACGAGCTCACGGCGAACGTCGCCGCCTGGCTCGAGGGCCGGCGGCGCTGCCGCGTCGACTAGCGCCCACCGGGCGTCTTGCAGGTTATCGCACGAATGTCAAACCGGCCGGTCCAATGAAAAACAGGTACACTCCCGTTAACGAATTCCGGAGGTTTCGATCATGCATCGTTTTACGATAATCATCGCTATCGCAGTTCTGTCTGGTTGCGTGGGAAGCCAGCACTACAATCCTCAGGCCGACGAGCAGCTTACGGTCGGCACAGTCCAGAAGGAGATTCGCATCGGCATGTCCGGTGCCGAAGTGGCCCAGGTGCTGGGGTCGCCGAACATCGTATCGACCGATGAAGACCGTAACGAAGTCTGGATCTACGACAAGATATCGACGCAGTATGTCCGCGCCGATGCCAGCGCCGGCATCCTCGCTATCGGCGGCGGCTCGGACGTAGGCGCCGTGGGCGGAGTCTCCGGCAGCCAGTCATCAGGTGCGACAAGTCAGAGAACGCTCACGGTAGTCATCAAGTTCGATGAGAACGACGCCGTGCGCGACTTCGCTTATCACACATCGCGATTCTGAGCGCGGGTCAGGCCCGGCGCGCAAATCGTCCTGGATCGATCAAAGCTCATGATTCGCCCACTGCTTGTCGCATTGATCGCACTGTTGCTCAGTGCCTGCGCCACCCTGCCTGACGATGCGTTTCGCCTCACGGAGAGTGCCCTGGCATTGCGTGAGCTGCAGACGCGCCAGTATGAAGGCGTGAGCGAAGTAGACATTCTCTCCGCGTCGTCTGCCCTTCTCCAGGACCTCGGCTACGCCATCGATGAGGTCGAAAAGGAACTCGGCGTGTTGTCTGCTTCGAAGCGGGCGGACGCAAGAGACCCAACTGAGACCGTGGGTAAGGTCATGCTGGACGTCGCCGACTGCCTGCTGACTCTCTTGTTCGGCTGCGAAAACGACTCTTACCAGTCATCGAAGGACGTCCAGGACATCAAGCTGACGTTGGTGGTTCGACCGGACCTGAGCCAGGAATCCGTGCACAGTGTCCGAGTGACGATGCAACGCGTGGTTTGGGCTCGAAGCGGTGCGCTGTATGATCAGGAAACGGTCAACGATGCCGAGGTGTATCGGGCATTCTTCGACAAGCTTTCGAAGTCGGTCTTCCTGGAAAAAGGGGGCGTTTAGACGATGCGTATTCTGTTTGCGGTGTCACTGTTGCTACTTGCCGGCTGCGCCGCACAGACGGCAGCCATTACGGCGGGTGGCAGTCAGGTCGAATTACGACAGATGCAAACCCGCGAGTACGACACTCTGGACAGGCGAGGCACGCTGCGCTCCGTAGTCGCTACCTTGCAGGATCTCGGATTCGTCATCGACAAGGCCGATTTCGATCTCGCTACGATTTCCGCGACCAAGCTCCAGGACTACGAGATTCGCATGACCGTCATAGTCCGCGAACGCGAGGGCAACCGCCTTTCCGTTCGTGCCAATGCCCGCTTCAACGAACAGCCCATCGAAGACCCGCAGTCGTACCAGGATTTTTTCGCGGCGCTCGACAAGGCGATGTTCCTGACGCTGCACAAGGTCGACTGAGCGACCGGGACAAACAGGTTCGGGGTCAGGTACCGATGATCTGGCGCGCCCACTGCACGATTTGCTTCACGCGCGGCGAACCGAGATCGTAAGCCTCGTCGAAACTCACCCAGCGCCATTCGTGGTGCTCGGGCTCACCGGTCTCGGGCGAGATGCCCATCTCGACGTCGATTGCGCGCGTGCTGGCAATGAAGTAGCGCGCGACCTTGCCGCGGCTGTAAGGCCCGGTCTCGAAGTAGCGGTCGCCCCAGTCGAACGACAGGTCGTCGACACCGGTCTCTTCCCTGACCTCGCGCTTTGCCGCCTCGAGCGGCGCTTCGTCGTTTTCGCGAATGCCCTTCGGGAAGTCCCAGTGGTGGTAGGCCCTGAGCATCAGCGTCAACCAGCCCTCATCATCCTGCCGCGCGACGACGACGCCGCAGGACAGGCGCTCGTCGTTCACGCCGCCGCTCCGCGCAACACGTCGACGGGTGCCGCATTGACCGCGCCGCGGGCCGCGAAGAACCCGCTGATGCAGACAAGGAAGATGCCGGCGCCGATGCCGGCAATCCAGATCAGCGGGCTGAACTCGTAGGGCAACTGGAAGAGCTGGACGGCGACGATCGCGGCGAGTACCGAGGCGCCGGCCGATGCCAGCAGACCGGCCGCGGCGCCGAGCGCGGCGAACTCCGCCATGACGCCCGAGAACACCGTGCGCTTGCGCGCACCGAGTGCGCGCAGCATCGCGCTTTCGAAACGCCGCTCGTCGATCGTCGACTGCACCGCGGCAAACAGCACGGCGATACCGGCTGCCAGCGTGAACACGAATACGGCCTGCACGGCGAGCGTTGCCTTTTCGATGATACCGCGCACCTGCTGCAGTATCGCGCCGAGGTCGATGACCGAGATGCTCGGATACTGACGCATCAAATCGACCAGCATCGGCTGTTTTTCGTCGCCGATGCGCATGCTGGATATGTAGGTCGTCGGCAGATTATCGAGTGCGCCCGGCGAAAGCACGATGAAGAAGTTGGGCTGGAAAGAATCCCAGTTGACCTTGCGGATACTCGCGATCTCCGCCTCGACGTTGCGGCCGGCCACGAAAAACTCCAGCTTGTCGCCGATCGTGAGCCCGGCGTCCGTCGCCGATTCTTCCTCGATCGAGACGAGCGGCGGCCCGGCGTAATCGGCCGGCCACCACTGCCCTTCGAGGATCTCGTTGCTCGCGCTGATCTCCGCCGTCCACGACAGGTTCGCCTCGCGATTCGCGAGCCAGCGGCCGTCGTCGTTCGGGTACTCGCGATCCTTGACCGACTCGCCGTTGATCGTCGTCATGCGCGCGCGTACCAGTGGCGTGAACGTCGGCACGTCGAGGCCGTTGGCCGCGAACATCTGCCCGACCGGTTCGACCTCGTGCGGCTGGATGTTGATCAGGAAATGGTTCGGCGCGTCTTCGTCCATGGTCTGGCGCCAGCCTTCGAGCAGATCCGTGCGTACCAGCGTGAGCAAAAGCAACACGGTGATACCGAGACCGAAAGCCACGACCTGCACGGCGCTGTCGCGGCCGCGGCGTGCCACGTTTGCGAGGCCGTACCGCCATGCCACACCCACGCCGGAGCGGGCGCGGCCGATCAGTGCGACGAGGCCGCGACCGACGAGGTACAACGCCCCGGCGATGACGATGATGCCGCCGATCAGGATGACCAGCATGCGCGGATCACCGACGGAACGGTACAGCAGCGCCGCGACCGCGAGGAGCGACAGTCCGCCGACGAGCAGGCGCGATGGCGCGGGCGGCATCTCGTCGTGGCGCAGCACACGGAGCGGCGGTGTATTGCGCAGCTGGAGCATCGACGGCAGCGCGAAGCCGAGCAACAATACGAGCGCACTGCCGCTCGCGAGAATGACGGGGCGCAGTCCTGCATCGGGCAGGTCGCCCGCCAGCAGGTCGGCGAGAATCCGCGAGATCAGTCCTTCGGCCGCGTAGCCGACGATGCTGCCGGCCGCGACGCCGAGGATGCCGAGCAACAGCAGTTGCACGAGCGAGACGCGGATCACGAAGCCCTGGGTTGCCCCAAGGCTCTTCATCAACGCGACGGCGTCCATGCGCCGCTGGGCGAAACGCCGCGCCGACATCGCCACGGCGACGGCACTGAGCAACAGGCTGATCACGGCGGTCAGCGACAGGAAGCGCTGCGCCCGGTCGGCCGCGTTGTAGGCCCGTTCGCTGCTCTCCTCCTGGCTGCGCAAGCGAATCTCGTCGGGCAGGATTTCCTGGATCGCCTCGTTGAACGATGCGACGTTCGCCTGCTCCCCGGCGACAAGCAGAGCGTAACGAACGCGACTGCCGACACCGATCAGGCCGCTGCGATCGATGTCGGCGATGTTCATGACGACGGTCGGGGCGAGAGAAGCAAAGCCGATCGACTGGTCGGGCCGGTACGTCAGCACGGCCGTCACCCGCAACTGCAGCTCGCCGATGTCGAGCACATCGCCGACGTCGGCGCCGACGCGTGCCAGCAGCGAGCCATCTGCCCATACCTCGCCGCTCGCCGGCACGGTATCGACGGCCCGCTGCTCGCCGAAGAGCTGGTCGGACACTCGCATCGCGCCGCGCAACGGGTACTTGTCGCTGACGACCTTGATCGACGACAACGCATTGTCCTCGCCGTGGAAGACGACCGACGGAAACGACAGCGTGTCCGCGGTCTCGAGGTCGAAGTCGGCCGCCAGCTCGCGCCACTCGTCGGGCACGGGTTCCTGCGAGCGCAACCTCAGATCGGCGGCCAGGACTTCGTTGGCCTGGAGCGCGACGGCCTTGCCGATGCGATCCGTCAGAAAGCCGACGGCCGTCAGCGCCGCGACGGCCAGCCCGACCGCGGCAAGCAGCACGAGCACCTCGCCCGAGCGGAGCTCGCGGCCGAAGCTACGCAGTGCAAAGAGCAGCGCCTTCATGCGGCGGCCCCGGTATCGCGCACGAGGCGACCCGTATCGAGCGCGATAATCCGGTCGCAGCGCTCGGCGAGATTGTTGTCGTGCGTGACGAGGACGAGCGTTGTCGACGAGCTCTTGTTCAGATCGAACATGAGTTCCATGATCGTCTCGCCTGTCCGGCTGTCGAGATTGCCGGTGGGCTCATCGGCAAACAGCACGGCGGGCTCGGTGGCAAATGCACGCGCGATGGCGACGCGCTGCTTTTCGCCGCCGGACAGCTGCGCCGGGTAATGGCTCCAGCGGTCGGCGAGACCGACCTTTTGGATGATCACGCGGGCCCATTTCCTCGCGTCCGGATAGCCGGCGAGTTCGAGCGGCAGCATGACGTTTTCGAGTGCGTTCAGCGAGGGCACGAGATGAAACGACTGGAAGACGAAGCCGACGCTGTCGGCTCGCACCAACGCCCGTCCGTCCTCGTCGAGTTCCGAGAGGTTTGCGCCGTTGAGGACGACGTGCCCGTGCGTCGGCAGATCGAGGCCGGCAAGCAACGCGAGCAAAGTCGACTTGCCGGCGCCCGACGGTCCGACGACAGCCACCGATTCCCCTTCGCGAATCGTGAAACTGACATCGTTAAGAATGGTCAGAGTCCCCTCGGGGCTGCTAACCTCCTTGGTGAGCTCGAGCGCCTCGAGCACGTTAGTCACTGGCTGATCCGGCATGCGAAGAATACTCGTCCTTGTTGCTTTGTTGATGACCGCCCATGTACAGGCAGCGGAGTCGCCGACGATCCTGATCTACGGCGATAGCCTCAGTGCCGGCTACGGTATTGACGTTGACCAATCCTGGGCCGCTTTGTTGCAGCAGCGGCTCGAGGCCCAAGGGTACGAACATCGTGTGGTCAACGCCAGTATCAGCGGCGAGACGACCGAAGGCGGCGTGACCCAGATCGAGGAAGCGATCTCGACGTTTTCCCCCGAGCTGATCATCCTCGAGCTCGGCGGCAACGACGGCTTGCGCGGCTTTCCGCCGGCTCGCATCAAGGACAACCTGCGGCAGATAGCGGGCAAGGCAAAGGCCTCGGGCGCCGACGTCGTGCTTCTCGGCATTCGCATTCCGACGAACTACGGCGCGCGCTACACGAGTGCTTTCGAGGCCGTGTATCCGGAGATCGCGGAGGAACTCGATATTCTGTGGATCGAGTTTTTCATGGACGGCGTCGCACTGAACGACGACCTGCTTCTCGAGGATCGCATTCATCCCAACGCGAAGGCTCAACCGATCCTTCTCGATAACGCATGGCCCATAATCCGCGCTACACTGGACGGACGATAATACTCGAGGGGGAACCGTGGAAAGAGTCTGGCTCAAGTCATACCCGGAAGGCATTCCGGCAGAGGTACCGACGCCGCCCTGGCGTTCCGTCAAGGACCTGTTCGAACACGCGTTCGCTGCGCATCCGGACAATGCCGCGTACACGAACATGGGTACGACGATCAGCTATGCCGAGCTGAATCACATGTCGATGCAGTTCGCGTGCTTCCTGCAGAAGAAACTCGGCCTGACGCGCGGCGAACGCGTCGCGATCATGCTGCCCAATCTTCTGCAGTACCCGGTGGCGATGTGCGGTATCTTCCGCGCCGGCCTCGTCGTCGTGAATGTCAATCCGCTCTACACGGCCAGGGAGCTGCGCCACCAGCTCAAGGACTCCGGGGCGCGTTGCATCGTGATCCTCGAGAACTTCGCGCATACGCTCGAGGAGGTCATTGCCGACACGGACGTCGACCATGTCGTCACGACCGGTGTCGGTGACCTGCTCAGTTTTCCGCGCAGCGCGCTGACTAACTTCGTACTGCGCTACGTCAGGAAGGAAGTGCCGAAGTACCGTTTTGCGAAAAGCACACCGTTCCGCCGCGCGCTCAAGGAAGGCGATGGCCGCAACCTCGACGAGGTCGACATCGGCTTCGCCGACATTGCTTACCTGCAGTACACGGGCGGCACGACGGGCGTGTCGAAAGGCGCCATGCTCAGCCATCGCAACATGGTCTACAACGTGCAGCAGACGCTCACGTGGCAGGACAATGCCTATGAAGGTGTGGAACCGATCGTCGCGATCACCGCGCTGCCGCTCTACCACATCTTTTCGCTCGAAGGTAACTGCCTGACGGTCACCGCGCAGGGCGGACACAACGTACTGATCACGAACCCGCGTGACTTCGAAGGCTTCGCCAAGGAGATCGCGAAGTTCGAGTTCAACCTGTTCACGGGCGTCAACACGATGTTCGCAGCACTGATGCACACGCCGAGTTTCAAAGAGGTCGACTTCAGCCACATGCGCGTCTGCATCGGCGGCGGCATGGCCGTGCAACCGGCGGTCGCCAAGGATTGGAAGCAAAAGACCGGTCGCACGATCCTGCAGGGCTACGGCCTGACGGAGACGTCGCCCGTCGCCATCTGCTGCCCGATCGACAGCGATTTCACGGGCACGATCGGCCTGCCGGTGCCCTCGACCGACGTCATGATTGCAGCCGACGACGGCAACGCGCTGGAAGTCAACGAGATCGGTGAGATCTGCATCAAGGGCCCGCAGGTCATGGAAGGCTACTGGCAGCGGCCGCAGGACACGGCCGACGTGATGCTGCCGGGCGGCTGGCTGCGCACCGGCGACGTCGGACGCATGGACGAGGACGGCTTCTTCTGGATCGAGGATCGCAAGAAAGACATGATTCTCGTTTCGGGCTTCAACGTGTACCCGAACGAGATCGAGAACGTGGTCGTCGAGATGGACAGCATCCTCGAGGCGGCCGCCATCGGTGTCCCGGACGAACGCTCGGGCGAAGCCGTGAAGATCTTCGCGGTGCGCAAGGACGAGAGCGTTACCGAAGCGGACGTACTGGCTTACTGCAAGGAAAACCTGACCGGTTACAAGCGGCCGAGGTTCGTCGAGTTCCGCGACGAGCTGCCGAAGACGAACGTCGGCAAGATCCTGCGGCGGGCTTTGAGGGACGAGTGAATAAATAAGGTACCGGACACCCTAATTCAAGAACAGGGTGTCCGGTACCCTGTTTGGTGCTCGACAGCTGGAGATGACCTCTATGACCCCGCGCCTACTTGTTTCTGCTGCCTTGTTTCTATTTGCCGTGGGCCCAGCGACTGTGGATGCTCAGTCGGCTGATGACGGGAAGACGTTGCTCTCGGCGTCTCAGGCCGGCGAATCTGAGTTGGTTGTTGAGCTTCTTGCCGATGTTCCGTTTACAGAATACGTACGCGGAGATGGGCAAACACCGTTGCTTCTGGCTGCGCGCAACGGGCATACAAAAGTAGTTCGGCTACTGATCGACGCCAGGGCAAATGTAAACCATCAAGCTAAACCCGGCTGGACTGCACTAATACTCGCAGCAGAGAACGGTCACGAAGAGGTTGTGACGGCGCTGCTCGAGAAAGGTGTTGACATTGATTTGCAAACCACCCTCGGGGAAACGGCACTGATTGCTGCCGCCAGACGCGGCCATACGGACATAGTGAAGTTTCTTTTGTTTGCCGGAGCTGACCCGGATCATATGCG
>JANQGP010000178.1 GCA_028277265.1 Woeseiaceae bacterium
CAGGGCTCCAGGGTTCGCTCGAGCCGATGCGCGGGAGACTCGAGTCGGTCGTGCACCTCGTCCAGGGTGCGAAGAACGTCGTGCGCGGGGTACGCGTCGGAGACTTGACCGAGGCGCTCAATCTCGGGTTCGAGGGTCGCCTTGGCCTGCGCCATCAGGGCCTGCAGATTCGGCGGCGGTCGTGTCGGCACGGTGAGCGCAAGCAAGATGCCGGCCAGTGTGGCGTGAACGCCGGAGGCGTACACGAAGCACCACAGGACAATACCCAGCACGGCATAGGGAATCGGCGAGTACACGCCGCCGCGGTTCAGTGCAATGAGGGCGGCAAAGGTCACCGCCGTGCCAGCCAATCCTGCCCAGTCGATGCCATGTGCGTAAAAGACGGCGATAACGGCAATGGCACCCATGTCATCGACGATGGCCAGCGCGGTGATGAACACCTTGAGCTGCAGCGGCACGCGCCGACCCAGAAGCGACAGCAGTCCCAGCGTGAAGGCGATGTCGGTCGCCATGGGAATGCCCCAGCCGTTCACGCCGTCGGTGCCCCAGGTAAAGGCGACATAAAGGAACGCGGGCAGCAGCATGCCGCCAATTGCGGCTATGGCCGGTATCGCCACCGCGCCCGGCTTCGACAAAGTGCCGATCGTGACTTCGCGCTTGATCTCGAGTCCGACGACGAGAAAGAACAGGGCCATCAGGGCGTCGTTGATCAAATGGCCGATTGACATCGAAAAGGTAGCCGCACCGAGGCTGAGTCCGACGGGCGTGTGTAAGAGCCCGTTGTACGCTTCGCGCAGCGGCGAGTTGGCGACTACCAGCGCAAGCACCGAGGCGATCGCGAGCAGCACACCCGTGGCCGGCGCCCAGCCGGCGAACACGTGCATCATGCGTCGCGTTCGTCGCGCGACGGGCCGGTCGAGCACTTCGAGCAGGCTCATTTCGTCCCACGGCCCGTCGTAGTGGGCACCGTCCACGATGAAGGTCGGCGTGGTCGTTACCCCGGCTTGGCGGGCGGCGGTATCGGCGTCCGCAACGCGCTGCTTGAGGGCAGGATCCTCGAGCCAGGCGTCGAGTTGCGCAGTCTCGACACCGAGTTCATCGGCTACGGCGACGAGGTCCTCGCGCCGATTCACCGGCCGCGCCATCAACAAGGCGTGCGCGTCGAAAAACCGCCCGACATCGGCGAGCCCTTCGGCCAGAATCGCGGTCGGTTCGGCCCATTCGTCGCTCGACAAGGGCTTGTGACGAAACGCGTAAACGAGGTCGCCGGAAAAGCGCTCGCGAACCCGATCGATCACGCCTTGCGCATCGCGGCAGTGGGCACACGCATAGCTGCCGTACTCGATCAGGGCATGCCGGGCATCGGGCGAACCCAGATAGTGATCGCCCGCCGTGTCGAGGTCGGGCGCGATGACGATATGTAATTCATTCACCGGTAACAGGGCTTCTTCTGGTCTGGAAATCGAGTTCTATCGTCCCCAAATCGACAGATCAAGTAAACGCCGGGAATCGACGTGACACACTTTTCAACCGTTCATGTTCAAGACGAGCATGCATCCGACACGAACACCAGTGCAAATACCGGCAATGCCGGCGATCCAGGCTTGCTCGACGCCTACTCCGAGGCGGTGACGCAGGTGGTGGACGCGGTGGGCCCGGCCGTCGTGCGCGTCCAGGCCGAAACCGGATCGTCGCGAGACAGCCAGCGCGGACTCGGTTCCGGCGCCATTTTGTCGCCCGACGGCCTGGTCGTAACCAATTCGCACGTCGTCCAGGGCGCGCAAGGCGCCACGATCGGTCTTGCGGACGGTCGGCGAATTGCCGCGCAGGTTCTTGGCGACGACCCCCACACCGATATCGCACTGTTGCGCGCCGCGGATTCCAACAATCTACCGTTTGCGACGCTCGGCGACTCCAAGTCATTGCGGCGCGGTCAGATCGCCATTGCGATCGGCAATCCGCTCGGCTTCGAGTCGACGGTCACCGCCGGCATCGTCTCGGCACTCGGGCGGTCGCTGCGTTCGCAATCCGGGCGACTGATCGACGATGTGATACAGACCGACGCGGCGCTCAATCCGGGCAATTCCGGCGGACCGCTGGTCGATACGACCGGACGGATCATCGGCATTAACACCGCCGTCATCATGGGCGCGCAGAACATTTGTTTCGCGGTCGCGAGCAATACGGCCAGGCTCGTCATCAGCGAAATCGTCCGTCATGGTCGGGTCCGGCGTGCCTTCATCGGTGTCGCGGTGCAGACGGTGCCGGTGCCGAAGCGTTGGGGTCACCTGGCCGGCATACGCCAAAGCCATGCGGTGTTGGCCGCCGGTGTCGAGCAGAACGGACCGGCTGCCGAGGCGGGATTGCGCGAGGGCGACGTAATCATCGCGGTTGGTGACTCGCTGGTCACAGGCGTCGACGATCTTCTGCGAGTGATGAATGCCGACCGCATCAACAGGCTCACGCCGATCCACGTCGTGTCGCAGGGTCAGCGCAAGCTGTTGGAGATCACGCCGACGGAGCGTGACTAGCATAATGACCGTCACGACCGTGTGAATTTGCATCGCCCGTCAGTCGCCCTGGTCCTCCAGGGATAGAGGCTAGCCGGGCACAAAAAACACGACGCCCAGGAAGGGCAATCGTGTCTTGCTTTGATAGCGCGGCGCCCGGCGCGATGCGTCCGTAGGCATCTGCAGGCCTGGGGCCAATCTACAACTCACACCACGCTGTATCCCTCCCTCCGTTCGATGTAATGCGGTTCATCAAGTATATTGACAACATATTGTCATTTAGGCAATATGCTGCCATATGACCGCACAGCATACGAGAAAGGGTCAAGAGCTGACCAACTTGATTCTCGAGACGTTCAGGCTCAACGGCGCATTGCTCTCCGCGGGCGACAAGCTCGTCAAGGA
>JANQGP010000214.1 GCA_028277265.1 Woeseiaceae bacterium
TCGTCATGGAGTTCAATCTGCCGAACGCGATCACGGAGTATGCGGCCGTCGCCCGGGCGATGGGTGTCGACGAAGGCAACAACGAGGAAGAAACCGCGCACAACGGAATCGCGAAGATCCGCGAGCTGATTGCCGACTGCGGTATTCCCGCGCGTCTATCGGACGTCGGCATTCCCCTTGATGCCATCGATTCACTGGCTGAGGGTGCCATCAAGGTTCAACGCCTTCTCAAGAACAATCTCCGCGAGGTCACGTTAGAGGATGCGAAGGCGATCTACAAAGCAGCATATTAGGCTATGACTAACAAATCGACTTTTCGTGGCATCATCGTTCCGATGGTGACGCCGTTTAATGAGCGCGGTTCCATCGATGAAGCGGGCGAACGACGGATCGTGTCACACATCGTCTCGAGCGGTTGCGCCGTTTTCGTAGCCGGAACGACCGGCGAGTCGTCTTCGATTACCGATGATCGCAAGGCTGATCTTGTCCGCATCGCTGTAGAGGAGAATGCGGGGCGCAATCTCGTCTATGCCGGTATTGCCGACAATGCCTTCGATGCGAGTCTGGCCAAAGCCCGGCTCTACAAGGACCTGGGAGCGGACGCAGCGGTTGCCCATGTCCCCTGGTACTACGCTATCGATGAGGAGCAGACGCGGGACTGGTTCCTGAGATTGGCGGACGAGTGTCCGCTGCCGCTATTGCTCTACAACATGCCGGTCACGACCGGCCACTCGATGTCCGTTGCCTTCATGGATGAGCTTAGCCGCCACGAGAACATTGTCGGCGCAAAGGACTCTGAGCGAGGCGACGATCGTCTGGCGGAGAGCCTTGCGCGCTGGTCGGACCGTGATGACTTCACGTTCCACCTCGGTTGGGCTGCAATGACCTCCTGGGGGTTGCAGCACGGCATGGACGGAGGCGTGCCGAGCAGCGGCAACCTCGTGCCGGACCTCTACCAGGGCATCTATGATGCCGTGCAGGAAGGTGACATGGACGAGGCCAATCGGCTTCAGGCGATCACCAATGAAGTAAGCGACTACTACCAGCTGGGCCAGCCATTGAGCCGCTCAATACCGATATTCAAAGCAATGCTGTCGGAATTCGGCCTGTGTGGAGAGTATGTGGCGCCACCAATGCTGACGCTGACCGGCAGCGAACTCGATCGTGTGCGGCGAGAAACGCGAGAGCGGTTCGGCGAATTCGTCACCTGCCGCTAGCCGAATTCGCTGCCGGTCGACGCAACATTCACTGACCGCCTACGATTCTGTTCCGTGAAACTCGAAACGTCGCACATACTCGCCGGCCAACTGGTCGAACAACTGCAAGATGCATTGGCGCAAAGGACGACGCCTTTCTTTGTCGCGCTCGACGGGCGTAGTGGTTGCGGCAAGTCCACCATCGCCAGACTGGTTGCCGACAAACTGAATACGGCCGGTTGTGGTGACGCGATGGTCACGGTAATCGAGGGTGACCAGTTCTACGGTGGAGGTAGCCTGAAATCCTGGGATGAGCTGTCGATCGAGGACAGGGTGGATCGCGTGATCGACTGGAGACGCGAGCGAACTTTGTTGCAGTCGTTGAAAGACGGCGGATCTGCCACGTGGTATCCGTTCGATTGGGACAGCAAGGAATGGGACAGCGACAAGGTGTCGCTGAAACCGGTGCCCGAGCGGTGTGTCGCTACGTCGATCGTGATCCTGGAAGGCGTTTACAGCTCCCGGCCGGAACTCGCCGACCTCTTCGACATTCGTGTACTGGTCGACGTGCCTTCTGACGTGAGCGCGAAGCGCCTTCTTGGTCGTGAAGGTGAAAACTACCTGGAAGAGTGGGAGCGTCGCTGGTCCGAGGCCGAAGACCACTACTTTGGCTCAATCGTCGCCGCGGACGAGTTTGATGCTGTTCTCGACCCATCCCGTCGGGCCCGCTGATCGACAGAAGCCGGGTCCGCCGGCCGTATCCGCCTACTTCTTCTTCCAGTTGCCGTTCGCGTCCTGGTAGTAATTGCCCGGCTTCGTGTTCCTGACGGCCAGCTGATAAAAGCGAACCTGGACCTGCGCCAGGGTGGCGTCGGTCTTGCGAGCCGTCGCCACAAATCTCTCGCGCCGCTTCTCGTTCACGGTCCTGATGAGCTTCTTGACGTCGTTGCTGGCCGGAGTCGCCACTGCGGCGAGGTAGCCGTTGTTCGCTTCGCCGACGAGCCCTTGAGCCTTGGCGCTGTCGAGATCGATTGCCCAGGCTGCCTGCGCAAACGTGAACATCGCAATCAAAGCGACAAATCGGGCGAGTACGGACGATTTAGAATACATCGCTGTCTTCATCGAATAGTCCCTCCAATTCCTCGTCAACCTGAACCCGGATTTCATGCTCGATCTTGACGTTCAGGTTGATCTCGATCGGTTCCTTTGGCGCCGCCACCTGCACGGTGGGCGTGCAGCCTGCAGATAACAGCGCGGCAAACAGCAAAAGGGTCATGCGTTTCATATCGGCTCGCCTAATGTCGTTTCGGGGACGAACAAGCTTCAGTTCCTGGTCGCTCGTTCCAGTATATCCTCAATTGAGCGCACTGCCTGCAGACTCCGCAGCAATTCCGGAATGTTGTTCTCCACCGACAGGTTCAAAACGATCGGCTGCAGCGGATCCTGCTCCGGATTGATGCCTCGCAACGTCATCTGCAATTGCAATACTCCGTTCTCGTCGTAACTTACGTCAGAAACCAGCGAATCGAATTCGAAGTACTCGAGCATTCGCGTGACGAACGCGAATCCCGAATCCGGGCCGCCCGAACCGGCTCCGCCGGCGCGGTAGCGAATCGTCCCGCCGGGTTCGTCGTTCGACAGCTTGCCGTTCAGCACGCGAATCGAGTCCGAACCGACGAGAACCGGAATCGTACCCGAAACCGCTCCTTCGGCTTCGACTGCTTCGAATTCTGCAAGGTCGACGATTAATCCAAGCTGAACCGAATCGATATCCAGCACGATTCTGTTCTCCTTCGTCTGTCGTGAAAACGTGAACGGACGGGCATCGATCGCGCCGCCGAGCGCCCGCATCGACAGCGAGCCCACATCGATATGCAGAGGCGACAGGTCGACAGTTGCGTCAACGTCGATGTTGCGGACCTCGATTCCGGCATCCAGCAGGTCGGCCGAGAGTCTCCCGCTGGTCAGGCGATAGCCTGAATCGCCGGCGTCGTCCAGTGTCGCCGTAGCCGATGTACCGGTGAACGCCGAATTCCCGAAACGGCCTGCCACGTTTTCGAGCGTCATCGCGAATCGCGTTTCCGGATCATTCCGGCCATCGATGCCGCCGCTCAGCGTGAACCGGCCCGCCACGAGATCGAAGGCGGCGGGAAGACCGCGAACGAGATCGGCCAGCGGACAGCGATCAAAATCCGCGCCGAGGTCGGGAACATCGAGGTGATAGTCGCCTGACTTGACGCTATAAGCGAATTCGAACTCGGATTGCAGAGCGCCGCAATCGTCCGTGAGGGTCCCGCCGCTCCGCAGTACCCCGTCATCAAGTGAAAGCGTTACGTCGGCCGTCAAGCCTGACCGCAAGGCAAGCTCGAACGAGTCGTTTCTCAGGTCCGAGAGATCCACGCGCATGTCGTCGATCTGCAGGCGTGACGTCGCCTCGCCGAGCAACCAGTAGGCACCGTCGAGATCGTGAAAGCGCAGCATCCCGGCGCGTTGACCACGACGGACGATGTTCGAAGCCTCGACAACCGCGTCAGCACCGAACTCTGCGCGCAGACCGTCCTCGACCCGAAGCGATGTGGGCAATGACAGGCCAAGCCCCTCAATCGACGTGTCACCGAATGTGAGTTGCTCCAGTTCGGAGCGTACTTCGAACCGGCATTCAATACCGTTGCGACAGGCGAAGTCACTCAGTACGAGGTCCACCGCGCCGAGCGGGTCATAGTGCGTTGCAATGTCCAGTTCCGGGCTGACCACCCGCCACTCGGCGGCGCCGAGAAAAGCCCGTATGTTCAGCGGATCGTTCGTCGTCAGCTCGACCGGCCATTCCGCGACATCGCCCGCGTAGACGAAGTCGAGCATTGCATTGGGCATCGCATCCCAGTCGATCCGCACCTGCCCGGCCGAAGGCCTGTCGATCAGGACCCGAAGCGGGCCGTCGAGCTCTCCCGATGCACGGGTGATCCGTACAGGCATCATCCCGATTTCCCTGAGGACCGGTTCTGCGAGCGCCAGATCCAATGTCATCGCGCCGGTGAGACCCGGCGTACTTCCTGTGGCGAGACTACCGTTCACAGACCATGCCACGCTTCCATCGGGGCTCGTCGCGCTCATTCGGGTCCGGATCGAATCGCCATCTCCCGCGGCGAGTTCGATCGACAGTTCGAGTCCGGCGAGGTGTAGGCTGAGCACCCGTGAAGCATCAACACGTCGTACCTGGACGTCGTCCAGCGGCGGCAACCCCGAGACGTGCAGTTGATCGATTCGAAGATTACCGAGTTGCGGGACGGTATCGACAACGGCCGCCAGCATCGGTGCGAGCGGCCCGGTCGTATCGCTGTCTTCCGCCAGCTCGATATCGACTTCGTCCGCAGCGATCGGACCGGCAAGAAAGCGCTCGAAGCGAACCGGGACAACGAGACCGCGGATCCGGTACACGCTGCCGTTTGCATCCCTGAGTTCCAGGCGATTTAACTCGAGCTGTGACGAGGAGACCGTGGCAACCGACAATGACGTGACTTCATAGCCGGTATCGGCCAGCGCCCGGGCGACGATTGTTTTGCCGATTTCGTCGCGCCTGTGATTCGCAACGACCAGCGCCAGTGCGGCAACCAGCAAGACTATCAGCAGCCCGATACCGGTTCGCTTCAGCGCGACATGCATGGCCGTTGTCCTTCTTGCGACGGATCGAGACTCACGACCGAATAGTAGCTCAGCAGCTTCCCGCGTGCGTGCGGTAACGTGTCGGATCGACGAAATCCAGGGCCATCGGCCCCGCCGCACCTCGGGGATGCGGAGGGGCCAGGCGTCTTTTAAAGCTTACTTCTCCCTGGCGATTCGGCTGACAGCGAAAAAGAAGCCGACGATGACGACGATAAACGTAATTGCCAGGAGCAGGTCACTCTGTCCGAGGAGAAACAGCGCTCCGACTCCGGCCAGTACCAATACGAGAATGATCAGGAAGTACTGCATCTAGGCCTCCTGTGGAGCGGGTACGCAGTCGCTCGTATCTGATTTGGCGGGCGAGTAGATTCCGATCAGCCCCTTGACGCCAAATGTCATGACGATGTTGAAAAGGAACAGCGCGAACGCCAGCAGCAGCATTGCGCCGCAGATTCCGGCGAGCAACATGTAGGTCTGATACTCGCCGTCAACGTAGACCGACCGTCGAAGCATACCGTCGATGCCCGCCATGCCCATGAAGGAACCCATCCCGATGCCGCCGACAAGGTGCAACCAGAAGTGCGCGGTTGCCAGCTTCTGGCTCCAGAGCTTCGCACCGTTCGTAAGAATGGGCAGCAGAAGATAGACGGCGGCGTAGAGCGTCATCGTCAGTCCGACGAGGACGGCAACGTGCACATGGGATCCGACGATCCATTGCGTGTTGTGCAGGATCCGGTTCATACCCAGGTCGGCCTGGATGATGCCTGCGGGTACCGCCAGCATGAACCCGAGCAGGCCGCCGAGCAGGAACTTCAACTCGTTCGTCATCTTGAGGGGCCTGGCTTTGGCAAGCGTAACCAGCGTGATGTAGACGGCAAGGCCCTGCGTAACGAGTTCGAGGGCCGTGACCATTTCGCCGGACATGACTTTCAGCAAGTTCGACTGTCCCTGGTCGGACATCAGGTGATGCGACCATACGGTCCAGGAAACGACCATCTCGACGAACAGCGCGGCGCGTGCCACGTGTTTCATGAACAGGTCCTTGCCGGTAATCATCATCGCCAGGATGTACCAGGTGCCGGCGACGAAGATCAGGACGAGGCCGTCAGCGATCAGGTCGAGTCCCCACCAGAAGATGTTCTTGTAGAGCAGCGCATCGACCCAGGTGTTGTCCATACCGACACCAAACATGGTGCCGAACATGTAGATCAGCAGCAGAACACCGGCAGACGTGATGACAATGGCGTTCAGACCGACATCGATCGTGCCGCGGGCGATGGCGGCAACCGGGAGATCGACGATGTGCTCGGTCTTCTTCTTCTTGAACCAGTTACCGATGGCTTTGAAGCCTATTGCGTCCGTAAACAGGTCCATCGACGGCTGTTTCTCCCACCCTGCCGGCGTATACATGATCGTCTTGAACACGTTGTAGGAATAGAAGAACGTGCCGACCATGATCAGGGCGACGCCGACCACGTAGAACAGTCCGCCGACAATCTTGAACTGGGCAATGTCGACGGGCAGCGGCCAATAGAGGGTGTACAGCGGCGCATACGAGAACAGAAAGCCCGCAAGCCACATGATGAATGTGCCGCCACCGATCAGCACCCACGAGGCGTTCGCCAGCTTGAGACTAAAGATCGGTTTCTTCATGAAGTACGGCACGAGGAAAAGGAACGCGCCGAACACGATCATGTAGGTGGAGCCGAAGATCCCGACCATGGGGTGGACGGTCATAATCGAGAAGAAGTGCGTCTCATCGATAGCCGCGACCGGCGCGATCTCCACCACGCGCATCATCATTCCTTCGATTGCGGCCAGGCCATAGTAGAGAACGCCCAGCACGACGAAGCGAAGTGAAATCTTCTGCATGGGCGTAAGCCCTTCGTGCTTCAGGCCTCCCGCATGGCCGTTTATCAGTGTACTCAGGAAACTCATGGCTGGCCTCCTATCGCGGCGGCGTGAACGTCATCCTGGTCACAGCCCGTGACGACGATGGCGTCTTTGGCAATCATCCTTGCCCCTTTGGGGCCCGAGTACTCGGTTGAGCGGACGTAGTAGGTGCCGTTCTTCCCGAATTGCCACATCAAGTCATTCCTGCTCTGAGGCACCACCTGCATCTGCGCCACCAACGTATGATCGGCCCGAAATATCCCGAACCCGTAGGTCAGATCATTGGAAATCGCATTAAAGACGACGTAGTCCCCGCATCCCACCTGCATCGGCATGCTGGAGAAATGCATCTGGTGGTCTTCGTAAGTGATATCGAAGACGGTGGCGGGCTCGATGTTGGCGCGCTTCAGGTCAATCGGTACCCAGGGTACTTTGGCGTAGGTGAGAAAGTGCAGCCCGGTTCCGACGAGTGTCAGGATGACAACGTAGGTCCAGAAGACCGCTGGTTTGGCACCGGCATCATCGCCTTTTGGCTTGGTGATGCGATACCCGAACCAGGCGATCAGGGACAAGGCAAGGAAGACGTAGATCCCGTAGACCAGTTTCAGGGTCGCGAGGACATCAATTGAGTCGGCCATGTTCGTTCCTTTCTTCAAGAATGCGAAGACAGAACCTCAGCCAGCGCGGCAGGCGCAGCGGAATTGGCGGAGTAGTGATAGATCATGATTCACTCCGGATCGAGGCGACCGGATACTCGAATTGTCCGCCCCTGGCCACCGGCATCAATGATCTGGATCAAGTCGGAACCCCGGTCGGTTTTGATAGATTTGCAATTGGCTGTACGACTCTGAAGCGTCGCGTTGACAGCACCTGGTCTACTAATAATCGAGCATCGTCTGCAGGTACGGATTCGCCTGGCGGTGCGCTTACTCGACGCAGTGCCTAACGGTGTAAACGTTTACTCCAACTGCCTGATTCTGGGCCGGTTTTGGGCACCGCTTGTTGCTTCGACGACAGGCGCAACGCCTGGCCGCGCAGGCCTGCCGGCGCCACTCGAAAGATCGAGATCGCCGAACTAACCTCTGAATAACAATCATTTACACTGGGAGTAGTGCGCGGCTTCGGTGTACCAAGCGCGCCGCAGGATGCCGGGTTCGACACCGTTTCTGTGAGCGTACTCTATTGCTTGACTTTGTAAACGTTTACAACGATACTCGATCTGCAGTATTGGAAAAGTACCGATTCGGTACGGTTTCGGGGGATACCTAAACATGAATAAGCAGACATTCAGTGCAAGCGCGCTCTCGCTGGCGGTTGCAACGGTCCTGATTACGGCCGCTCCGCCCGCAATGGCGCAAGACGACGAGGTAGTTGAAGAAATCGTCGTAACCGGCATTCGCAGTTCATTGATCAGCTCCATGGACACCAAACGTGGCGCAGATGGCGTTGTCGATGCGATTTCCGCAGAAGACATCGGCAAGTTTCCGGACGCGAATCTCGCCGAATCGCTGCAGCGAATCACCGGTGTATCGATTGATCGTGCCAACAACGAAGGTAACCAGATAACGGTTCGCGGTCTTGGGCCAAACTTCAACATGGTGACGCTCAACGGCCGTCAGATGCCTGCGGCATCGTCTCCTGAACAGGAGAGCATCTCCTCGGCAACACAGAGCCGTGCGTTCAACTTCAATCAGATCGCCTCTGAGTCTGTGTCCGGCGTGACCGTGCACAAGACCGCCCGGGCCAATCTGCCGCCAGGCGGCATTGGTGCCACCGTCGATATCAAGACGGCACGGCCCTTTGATTACGGCGACACCAAAATACTTGCCAACGTTGCGACCATTCACGATCCCTCGAATGAGAAGGGGGACGACTTTACGCCGGAGATCGGCGGGCTGTTCTCAACGGTATTTGCAGACGGAAAAGTAGGTGTACTGGCGAATGTCTCGTTCTCCGAGCGCAACTTCAGTGAAGCGTCCAGCCACACTGACGGCTGGTTGCGTGATGATGCGGG